>JAODGF010000024.1 GCA_025464645.1 Methanosarcinales archaeon | reverse complement strand
TCTTTACTCGCCCCCTCTTCTTCTATACCATTCTTTTCTCACTGCCTATAAAAAACTTTCACCAGAATTTGCTTGTGATTTGGGATTTTTCAATCACCATCGCAAATAGAATCCCTCATACTTCGCTATCTCACCCCGCAGATACTTCGCAATGTTCCTCGCCTGATGCAAAATCAAATCTGACCACCGCATCTTTATCTCGCCTACACGCACATAACTCTCGAACTTCTCCAGAATATCTGTTATCAACGCCTTTCTCGCAGAATTCGACAGCTTGCATAAACCTTCTTGCATCGTGAAATCGCTTTGCGTAACCACTCTCTTCGCAACCAATGCCATAACACTTTTATCCACTATCTGCTGCCTGAACTCTTCCATCAAGTCCAGCACCATACTCTATATATGCTGTCTCGTTCGCCTACTACATATTTGCCCACTTCTTTTGTCAGTAATATGCGGTCATGCACGTTCAATTCGCCAACGAAGCCACTGTATTGTATCCGCTTGAGCCCGTATCGCAGAAGGTGTTTCGCTAATTTTGTCCTCGGTTTGTCTGCCGCGATGTCGTATATTATGAGGTTTGCATAAAGGAAAGTTTTAATTTAAATGATATATATGTTGGTAAGGGAAGCGAAAAATGTATGAGCTATACAACCACCAAAAAGCGATGCTTGAACCCATGAAGAACTGTGAAAATACACTACTATTAGCCCCTTGTGGAAGCGGGAAAACGCTCGCAGCGATCTATAACTGGCTGCAAGAAAGACCAACCGGGCATTTGATCTATGTTTTGCCCACTACAACGCTTTTGAAGAGTATAAAGGAAGATGTTACAAAAATTCTCAAAAATCTTAATTATAAATGCGTTAAACTTGAGGATAAATCGTTTGCAGACCGCAATCAACTTAGTATCGCGGCGGATTACGGTGACGAACGAGAGACTACACTTTACGCTTACGATATTATATTTACAACGCTGGACAGTTACATCTCTCGCTTGTATCGTTGTGCATTAACTCCTAAAAGATACAGAGATTTGCCCACAGCACGAATCCTTAACTCTACTACCGTTTTTGACGAAGCCCACATGTATGATGATTACACTCACACGCTTATGCGCTACACATTGGAATTACTACGAGAAGGAGGCGCACACCATATAGTAATGACAGCGACATTGAACAATGGAATGATAAGATTTTTAGGGCTTCAAAATGGTTATTATCGTATTTCAGTTCCAGATAAAGAATGGATGAACTTTGTAGGTAACAAAAGAATCAAAGAAATCGTGGAATTCAAAGATAAAAGTGAAATTGCGGACAAAATTAAAGAGATTATCAACAGAAACGACATTAAAAAAGCGATGATTGTTTGCAACACTGTTGAAAAAGCCCAGAATGTATTTAAAGAATTGGAGAGCACAAATCCTAATGTTTTACTCTTGCACAGCCGATTCACCCCTGATGATCGAGATAACCGTGAGAAAAGGATATCAGATATTTTGAAAAAAGGGAATGGATTTATCGTTGCCACTCAGGTCGTAGAAGCTGGCTTAGACATTAGTGTCCCGAGCTTAATAACAGAAATTGCTCCCGGTGACTCATTAGTTCAAAGGATTGGTCGTTGTGCTCGTAGAAGAGGTGAATACGGGAGCATTTATATTTTGTTCTCAAAAAGCGATAAAGTTTTGCCATATTCTAATGCTGAAATCGACCCTTTGTTGGAAATTTTACACCACACTGATTACAATCATGACCTGGAGAGAAAACTCGTAAACTGCGTCCTCCCGCCTCAATTAGTAGGTGCGGCTGAAGCTAAAGCACGAGGTATAATTTTGAATGCGTTTACCTCATTATCCGCCTTTGGTGATGCATGGGTTAATTTACCTGCACGCGATTCAACACCGATATACCTCCACTTTGGAGATGATAAACCGAAAGGTCCTAATCCTTTGGATAACACCGTAAGAGTTGATTTACGATTTTTGTATGGAGTATTGAACACTATCAACCAAAAACTCCCACCAAAAGCTAAGCAAAAAGAATTGAATGACATCTTTACCTTTTATGAGGCACGATATAATGAAGAGAAAAGGAAAATAGAAGTTGAACAAACAAAAGCCCATTTTGCATGGTCAATTGCAGTTCCCAAAAAGGGTATTAATATCAACTATGATGAAACTTTGGGAGTGGTGAAAAATGGATGATGTGTATAAACTGCTGCCGCCGGGTGAATGTTATTCAAAAACGCATGGTGATTATCTTGAAACGTATGAGAGTCATGTTAACGCCTCGGTAGCATTTGTCAAGCCAGTTATGAACATGCTCAAATCCAAATATTCTTTTGAATATGTTGAAGTGATGGTTGAAATACACGATATTGGAAAGAGAGGCATAGAATTTCAAGATAAAATTAAAGGAAGCAAGTCTCAGCAATATATTCGCCATGAATATCTTGCATTTATAAAATGGTTAGAAGGTGACCCAGAAATTAATAGGGAGAATCCACTAACTTCATGGGCGACTATTGAAGGACAGAAGATATTTCTACCTCAAATACTTGCAATTTTAATGCATCACCAAACGATTATAGATGATGATATATCAGCGGTAATGATAGAGCGATATATTGCAGAACACACAAGAATGGAAGCTCTTTCCAAGATATGGCTGAGCATATTAAAAACACCCAGAGAAAAAAAGATTGACAAGACATTTTTGGAAGCGCTAAAACTCGTCGATATTTTACGCACAATTGATATCCTGGCGAGTTATACCACAGAAACAGTTTTTGCCCGCTACTTTGACAAAAATTATGCAAAAAATTCATTATACGAAGCTGGGATAACAGATTTAAGCAAAGAACTTTCTACCGTCAATCTGAAGAGCAGCGAAATCGAATTCGAGAAAGTTTATAGTGATGATAGCGATATTAAAATTCATATCTTAAAACCAATTGACTGCTTCGTCAAGTATGTTAAGAGGGGGACAAAATGAGATTGGCGTTTCCAAATTTGCAATATCAAGAGGGGAGAACAATATCTCAGTTGTTTACAGTCGATTTTCTCTCTTTTTTAAGGGATGATGGCATTCCCGTAAAGAGTGTTGACTTGAATAACATGGAGGCAGAAGTTGATAGTACCGTTGATTTAGACTCGCATTTTAATAAATACATAGATAGACTATTTAGGGATACCTTGGGGTGCTATCACTACACCACAAAGATGCTCAGTCGTGGGAAGGTGGACATTGCTAAAAAAGCTAAAAAGTTAGACGATTTCACCAGAAGTATTTTTGAACCAACTGAAAACGTAAAACTCTCAGATATGAGAGAAAAGCTATTTGCTGGGCATATTACCACACTGAATGAAATAAAGGAGAATATCAAGGATTATCGTTGTGTCCAGGCAGATACCGAAACTGGTACCGTATGCTCCGTCTGTGGCTTAGTAAACGGTAAAAAATCGGACATTACAGAAAGAATAAGCCTCGTATCAGATAAATGCTGGAAGCCTTTGGGACAATATGAACAACTAAAAGGTTGTGTTCGCTGCGCTTCTGTGCTCGGCTTGATTAGTAATTTGCAATCCCTTTGGAGAATAAATATTACTGGCAAAGGTAGGCAAACACGTTATGTTGTTATCCCTAAGTTTAAGATAAACACTACTGAGCCCGCGGTTATTGAGGAGATAGAAAGATATCTCAATCTTTTAGGCATTTTTAGAGTTAGAGCGACTGGTAAAACATCTACCGACTATATCTTCAATTCATTCAGGGCACAACCTATTATTGCCAAGATAGTTGCAGGAGGGAATTTGGATTTGATGATTTACACGCAATCAGCCACAGGGCAGGGTGGTTTTGTCACTGAGAACGCTATTAGTTCAGAAAAAGTGCGAAAAATTGCAGAGTTTGCGGTTGATATCAATAGACACTTCCCAAGAAATCTTGTTTATGCTGATGCCGGTGCAAAATTAGGTTCTTTTCCTCGTGCGTTAAGTGATGCTACATATTTATATATAATGAGGGGGAAGGATAAAGCATGGTGTGAGTTCTTCACACAAACGAAAGAAAACTTCGATATAGTAATGAAGGTGCTGGGAGACGGAAAAATGAAAGTAGAATATTTTAAAACCCCCGATGCGATACGGGATATGGATGAATACGAATGGGACAATCCGCTTGTGAGGATAAGCACATTTTTTGTAGCAGAAAGAGCTCAACAGTTCCGAACAGAAGGAAAAAAACCTGACCAAGCAATTAATTCTCCGATGGCATTGTTTAACTCAATTCCAAAAGGAGAGAAAACAAAGAAGATACGGGAGTTTTTAGCTGATGTGACAAACAATGGAAAGAGCTACTTATTGAGCAGTATTGGAGAACCTGAAGAGTTTCTTTCCACGTTTAGTAAGGCTCTAAACGCCTGCAATCCTCAACAACTAAAGGAAATGGTGAGATACATGAGAATGTTTGCCAACACTTTTATTTATCGGAGCGATAAGGAACGGTATCACAAGGAAACAATCGAGGAACTTGGTTATACTTTTAGAATTAGACAGAGAAGTAAAGGAAATAAAGAGGTGGTAGAATGAGCTTGATTAAACAGAAGAATGGGAAGGAGTTCGAAACAAAAAGGATAGGAGTAACATATCTTGTAAGGTTAGAGAACGAAGCACCTTTGAACGAAAATATTGTGGAAGAGACAGGTGGAATTCATAAGAGGATGTCTTTATACAATGGTATTGAAAAGGCAAAGCGAAGCGGAAATAGCATAAAGGCACAGCACAGGCATGCAATACTGGACTACTTGGGAAAAGATGAAACACAATGCGATCCAACAGTAAGAGCATGTGGACGGTGTTTAGCGTGTGCATTGCATGGATTTGTGATGGTGAAAAACTGGCCTACTGAGATAGAAAAAAATGCCATGCATAGTTCATTAGTAAGTTTCAGTGATATGGTGAGCGTCGAAAGCGCAGACGATTGTATTATAGGTTTACAGGAGAGTATGCTGAAATCTCCGTCGTTATCAAAAGGTGGCAGTCCACAACCTTTTACCTATGAGCGAGTAAGAGCAGGAACTCATTTAGTAGGAACCACTTATTTGACTTTTACAGGTCGCAAAACGATGTATGAAGTTGTTTTTGAGAATGAGGAACAGGTTAAAGATGCCTTTTGGTATGGTATGAGGGCAGTATTAACAAATCAGACTTTCCAATTTACACCCATGACTGCGAGGCATGATGCAAGATTTACACCTTTGTTGCTAATCGTATCTGAAGTGCAGAACCTGCCTGCTGATGTTATGGTCTCCCCGGATTTAACTAAAAGCGAAGTGAATGAGGTGGTACAGGATTTAGAAAATAAAGCAAAACAGATACAAACTTCTTTGGAGCAGGGTAACCCAGATAAAATAGAAATTGTAAAAGAAAAAGACATATCGCAGTATTTAATCACGAGAGGGCATATTAAAGACGTTAAAGTCACATTAACGCCAAAGAAGGAGGAGAAAGAGAAAGAAGAGGCAGAATAAGTTATTTAAGAATATGAAAGCGGTTAAAATCATATTAGAGCCTACACATGGCTGGCACATACGAAATCCTGCTACGTATAGAGTTGAAAGAACTTATCCTGTTATTCCCCCTACTGTTTTATTTGGAATAATCCAAAATTTATTGAATACGAGTGCCCACAGAACAAGTTACAGAAAAATAATTGCCCTGGGTGGTTTTCCAAGGAGCGACATCGGTTTAAGTTTAGACATGGAAAGAATTGTGAAAATCAATCTTCAAAAGAAAGATAGACCAATATTTACCGACAGACACGAAATTGAAGTAGCACACAGCGATAAAATAGATGCTTATGCTATCGTATTAGATGAGTATGTAGATGATTATCTGCCCTTATTGAAAAAGACTGTTGGCGATATAGTTCTGTTAACGACAAATCAGTTTCCAGCAGTTATCCGGGATATAAAGGTCTATGATGCAAAAATTGATAAAAGTAATACATTGCTTTTCTGTTTATCTCATGAAGGAGTTGGTATGCCTCATATATTGCCATTGCACTATGTATTTGGTAAAAAAGAGAATTATAGGGCACAGAAATATTATAGGGTTTTATTGCCTTATTCTCCTATACTTTCTGAGCATTTGATTAAGAAGACCGGGATATACCTAAAAAAGGAGATAGAAGTGATAACTATTAATGGTGCTAATTTTGATGCAGAGCTGCTGAAATTATGTGAGAATAAATGGGACAAGAGCATCAATCCGATAGTAGGTACTATGTAAGGCTTATGCGCCCATTTTATCTGTCTTCACTGGTTACATAGAAATGCCAAAAAATTAAATCAAGAACAAAATAAGGTGTTTAAAAATGCTTCCGCTATCAAAAATCACCCTTCACCTCCGGTTCACAACGGCTGCGAACCTCCCTTACTGGTTGGGCTCGGCTTTTCGTGGTGGCTTCGGTCAGAACCTCCGCAGAGCATGCTGCACTGACCTGCGTAAGGACTGCAATGAATGCGAATCCCGCGAAGATTGCCTCTTCTATTACACCCACATGCGCTCAAAAGCCGAACGTGGATACGCACCACCAACAAAACCTATTATTTCTATCCCCCCTTTCTTCGGCAGACCGATGCACTTTGAACCTGATGGACACCTGAACGTGGAGATCCTCTTCTTCGGCGACTTTCGCAGATACCTGCCACATGCTCTTCTTGGCGTGAGCCTGTTAGGACAAACGGGCTTGGGCTCCCTCAGGCATTACAACCTCAACAGATTCGAAATCAGTTCTGCAACCTGCAATCTCTCTGGAAAACAAATATATGACGGAAACACCATTTCTCTATCCAATCTAAAGTCAATTGACATTTCTGAAATCCAAAAATACGGAGCGAACACAGTAACCATCGGCTTTAAAACACCTTTCACTGCCCCTTCTTTTCCTCCCGAATTCCATTCGTTACTGAAACTGATTCGAAACAGGTTAATCAGATTCGTGAACGAATACGGAAACAAAGAAGAAGTCCCGGATTTTGTTGCCGATGGCGAAATTAAAAGATACGTAAGACATTACCATAACCTCCAGCGCCGTTCTACCCGCAGCGGCAAGACGAAGTTCGATGGCTATACCGGGATTATAGAATATGACATCAAAGAAATAAACGATGCCGGGAGATGGTTATTAAATGTGGGTTTTGTTATTGGGTGCGGACCCGATTCTTCTTTTGGCTGTGGTTTCTTGCAGCCAATTTATAATAAGAAGTAATATTAAATTAAAATAGAATATCTGTGATAAGAAGAGAGAGGTAAAACAATTGAGAAGAGAAGCGATAACCGTGCGAGACCTCTGTTACACGTATTCAGATGGTACAAAGGCGTTGGAAGACGTGAATATGTCGGTGTATGAGGGTGAGAGGGTTGCGATAGTTGGACCGAACGGAGCGGGCAAAACAACTTTTTTGCTGCACCTTAACGGAATTCTGCGAGGAAGTAATGGAGAAGTGGAAGTATTTGGTAAGGGCGTGGATAAGGCGAAAAGAGAAGATATAATAAGAGAAGTAGGAATTGTTTTTCAAGATCCGGATGACCAATTGTTCATGCCTACGCTTTTCGATGACCTCGCTTTTGGTCCTATGAATCAGGGGTTAAAAGAGAAAGAAGTTCGTGCGAGAGTTAAAAAAGCTCTTTTGGCTCTCAGGCTTTCAGGCTATGAAAACAGATGTCCCCATCATCTCAGTTATGGCGAGAAGAAGAAAGCAGCGTTGGCGGCGGTCATGTCTATGGAGCCTAAGGTATTGGTGCTTGACGAGCCCACTGCTAATCTTGATCCAAGGAGCAGGGCAGAATTGGTAGGAATTGTAAAGGACTTGAACGAACGGGATGGGATTACCATTGTGATCGCCACACATGACGTAAATGCTGTTCCTGAGCTTGCAGACCGGGTATACGTCCTGAATAAGAAGATAATTGCAGAAGGCACGTCACAGAAGATATTTTCGGATTTTGAATTGTTAAAGGAGAATAATCTGGAGGTTCCTGAGGTGTTCAAGCTGTTTGAAGTGTTAAGGTGTTTTGGCTATAATTGCGAAGAGCTGCCTCTGTCAATAGACGAAGCGATTGAGCACCTGACGAGGACGGTGGAGGTGAATGGAGGACACATTCATCTGCATATTCACGAGCACACGCATGAGGAGGTGAAAAAATTGAGAAGTAAGTATGAGCATCATTAATGAACACATCCGTCTTGCTCTCTCTTGGATCATAGTGATTTTCTACAATTTTTGCGACCTTTGAAAGCGCTTGATAGCGATAAAATTGGGTTTTTATGAATACAAAAAAATATCGAAAAGCTTATATATGTTATCAAATGTCATTTTAAAACAGGAATTAATAAAATTAAGGAGGCAAAAAAGGAATAAGTATGAGCGAAAGAGAAGATGGAGAAAAATGAAAGGGCAAGGAATCCATTTAGAAAAGACATAGAAGAATTAATAGAAAAAGGGGACTTAAAAGGATTACTTAAGAAAAGCGGTGAATTGCACGGGCATTTCTGTAGCTATTCTGCATACGGTGTCAAGGCGGGCTATATTGCCATGCGCGAATTGGGGATAAGAAACACAGGTATGGAAGAAATCGTAGCAATTGTCGAGACTAATAACTGCTTCAGTGATGGCATTCAACTCGTAACTGGCTGTACTTTCGGGAACAATGGTCTTATATTTAGAGATTATGGGAAAACAGCGGTAACCGTAGCGCGAAGAGATGGAACGGCGATAAGAATCGCACTTAATTCTGATTTTGATGACTCTATCGCGGAAAAATATCCCGAGGCGAACTCGTTGTTTGATAAAATTGTTGTCCGGAGAGAAGAAGGAACAGAAGAGGAGATGAGAAGGCTAATGCAATTGTTCACAGAGATGTCTTTCGATATGCTGGAAGTGCCAGAGGATGAAATGTTTAGAATTGACCGTAAAACGATACAGTTGCCTGAGTACGCTCCAATATTCTCGTCAACGAAATGCGCATTTTGCGGTGAAAAGGTCATGGCAACTCGCTTAAAGGAAAGAGATGGCAAGCCTGCCTGCATTCCTTGCGCAGCCGCTGAGTATTACGAGATGAATGGGACGGGAATTAAAAAAGTTGGAGTGAGTAAGAAATGATATTAGCACCAAATAAAAGGGAACAGGCAATTCCAATGCCCGTAGTATTGATCTCCACAGTTAGCAAGGAAGGTATCAGGAACATAGCACCATATGCAAACGTAATGCCGATATTAAGACCGTTGGACCTGATAGCTATTGCATCATGGATCAAAAGGGATACACTGGATAACATCCGAGAGACAAAAGAATTCGTGATAAATGTTCCCTCTGCTGACCTTGTGGAGGAGGTGATGATCTGCTCACGGAACTATCCAAAAGAGGTGGATGAATTCGTGGAGGCGAAACTAAAAGAAAGACAATCGAAAAAAATCAAAGCACCTTCCATTGAAGGGTGCATCGCATGGATGGAATGTATTTTAGATAAGGAGATAATCGAAGAGGGAAAGTATTCAATTATCATCGGGAAAGTCGTGCATCTCGAAGCCGATGACCAATACTTCAAAAATGGTGATATGGACTTTGAAGCGGCGAGACCTCTTTCAATGATGCCTGGTGATGAAGGGATGTATTATACCGTGCCTAAGGGAACAGGAGATTATCGGAAGTATGCTGAGATGTTTATAGGCGGTAAATAGGAGGTGACAAAGAAAAAAATGGAAGTGGAAAAAGAGAATATATGCCGGGCTGGGTGGAATCCCAGTATTGAGCTTTTTGCCTATGCAAAAAGCCATGGCGGAAAAAATAAAGGAGGTGATATGAAAAGATGAGAATAGGATTTGTAAAAAGGTGGAATAAAAATAAAAAAGCAAAAGGAGGTGCGAAAAAAAGGAAATGAAGAAAATTATAGCTATATTTTGTTTAGCGATGCTTCTATGCAGTGCTTTCAGTGGAATGGCAGTTGCATCGGGAGAAAGAATAGTAAAGGTAGGAGTTGGTGCTCCCTCTGGTGATTGGGGATACCCCTCTCCATTTGGATTCTATCCGAGGGGACCGGGTTATATCAGGATGAGCTTTATATTTGATACGCTGACCTGGAAGGATGAAAATGGCGTAATACCCTGGCTTGCGGATAGTTGGAGTAAGTCTTATGACGGTAAGATATGGACTTTTTCCCTTCATCGTGGTGTGACATGGAGCGATGGAGAGCCGTTTACCGCAGATGACGTGAAGTTCTCCTTTGAATACATGAAAGAGCATCCATTCGCATGGATTTCACTGGCACATATAGAAAAAGTTGAGGTATTAGACCCTTATACAGTAGCATTTCATTTAAATGAACCTGATGCAGACTTCCTGGACTTTACCGTCGGGCATGTAGTGATAATCCCGGAGCATATATGGGAGGATGTGTCAGATCCAAAAACATTTACTGGAGATGATGCGGTTATGGGAACAGGTCCTTTAAAACTTCTGGAATACAATAAAGCAGAGGGGTCTTATTTGTACGAGGCAAATCGTAAATGCTTCAAGGGCGAACCCATCATTGACAAATTCATTTCTATGACAGTTAGTGACCCTGCGGCAGCATTAGCAACTGGCGATATAGATGAAGCCAGTTTCTGGGGAATAAGCGCGGAAGCGGCATCTGGGTTCGAAAGCAATCCGGAATTCGAGACTAAATGGGGTCCAAGCTATTGGGTATTGAATTTAATTTTCAACTACCACGAGTATCCCACAAACAACGCTGATTTCAGAAAAGCAATAGCCTATGGAATAAATAGAACTGAAATCGTTGAACAGGTCTTACACGGATATGGAATACCAGCGAATACTGGAATAATTCATCCTGAGTCGGAGTGGTATAATCCAGATCTTCCAAGCTATGAATACAATCCAGCGGAGGCTAACGCAACACTCGATTCGCTGGGGTTCTTCGACACCGACAGCGATGGAATAAGAGAATATCCGGAAGGTGGAGACCTTGAATTCGAGCTGATTACTGTTGGTAGATATACAGGTGAAGCATATCTTATACAATCGCAATTGGAGAAGGTGGGGATAAGGGTAGATGTAAAAGCGATGGATTGGGGCACCGTAGATGCAATCCTTAAAGCAGGCAATTTTCACCTTGCAATAAGTGGTCACGGCGGAATCGTTAAACCGACTATACAGCCAGATTGGCCTGCAACAATATACGATAATCCTGCATATCAATCCCTGTATGAAGAGCAGAAGAAAATACTCGATTATGAGCAGCGTAAATCACGTATATATCAACTTCAAGAAATAATCGCAGATGACCTTCCGGTATATGCCCTCTATCATCCAAAGATGTGCTGTGTGTACAACCCAGAAAAGCTTGACACCTGGTTCTTCACGAAGAATGGCGTAGGTCAGGGTATTCCAATCGAGATGAACAAACTCATCTTCATGTTTGATCCATGGAGATATGATAGTGACGAAAATGCCATAATTGATAGAAGCGAAGTAATAGACGCTATTCAGGACTACTTTGACGGTAAGATAACAAAAGAGCAAGCGATAAAGGTGATAATATTATATTTCCAGTAGAAAAATCATGGAGGGCAAAAGATAAAAAATGAAAAAGAGCAAAGTAAGACCGCTATTAGTAATATTGTTGCTGTTATTTGCAGCAGCATCAGTACCAACAGTGGCGTTAGAGTTCGCAACCGCGGAATCAGCAACAGCAACAAGGACATTGCCTGCGGAACCGGTATCCGCAGGTGAATTTTTTCCTGTGAGAATTCAAGCATCGGGTTACGGTATGTGTGGTCAAGTAATAGAAATACTTCCTGAAGAGTTTACTTACATGACATCTACACTCGATCCCGACTCAGTAGAGGTTGTAGGCAATACGGTTAAGTTCTATTTGCTTGGTGAAACTTCTTTCAATTATACGGTAGCGGCATCTCACACAGAGGGAACATATAACTTTAGCGGGATAATTAAAGGCGGCGATTTGAACGAATCTGAAGTTGATGGGGATAAGGAAATTGTAGTAGAAGCGGCAACAGCAATAGCAACGAGAACGCTGCCTGCAGAACCAGTATCCACCGGTGCAGATTTCACCATAGGAATTGAAGCATCGGGTTATGGTGTCTTTGGTCAGGTAATCGAGACACTTCCAGCGGGGTTTTGTTATGTGACATCTACACTTAATCCTGGCTCGGTGGTGGTTGATGAGGAGACAAATACAATCAAATTTACTTTGTTCGGTGAAACTTCTTTCAATTACACTGTGACTGCTTCTAACACCGGAGGCACTTACTATTTTAGCGGGATACTCATAGACGATGACTTGAAAGAGTATGAAGTTGGTGGGGATAAGGAAATGGTTATAGAATCACCAGCAGCAACAAGAACGCTGCCTGCAGAACCAGTATCGCCAGGTGCAAATTTCACCATAGGAATTGAAGCATCAGGTTATGGTGCCTCTGGTCAAGTAGTTGAAACGCTTCCAGCAGGGTTTTGTTATATGACGTCCACACTCGATCCAGAGTCAGTAGAGGTGGTAGACAACACAGTTAGGTTCACTTTGTTCGGTGAAGCTTCTTTTAATTACACCGTAACAGCATCGAATATAGAGGGCATGTACACATTTAGTGGGATACTCATAGATGTGAGTGGAGAAGAACATGAGGTTGGCGGGGATGCGAAACTTGTAGTGGAAGAGAAGGAAGAAGAAACAACGGCAGCAAGAACACTGCCCGCTGTACCTATATTCACCGGTGCAAATTTCACCGTAGGTATAGAAGCGCGTGGTTACGGTACCTTTTGTCAGATAATCGAAACGCTTCCTGAAGGGTTTGTGTACGTGGCGTCCACACTTGATCCCGGCTCGGTAGTGCTAGTAAATAATACAGTTAAGTTCACATTGTTCGGTGAAACTTCTTTCACCTATACGGTGAAGGCATCTGATACCGAAGGCACGTACTACTTCAGCGGGCTACTCAAAGATGCGGACTTGAATGAATATGAAGTGGGCGTAGATAAGAAAATTGAGGTAAAGGAGCGAATGGCATGTTGTCGCTGAGTGAAGGAGGGGGCTGTTAGATGCAGGATGCAAGAAAGCAAAGGATAGCTGGGATAGCGATGCTGTTACTTACGGCAGTATTAACAATGCCAGCGGGAATAGCAAGTGCAGAATCAATAGCAAAGAGGACACTGCCCGCAGAATCGGTATCTGCGGGTGAATTTTTTACCGTAAGTATTGATGTATCAGATTATGGTCCTACTGGTTATGTAAACGAAACACTTCCAGAAGGGTTTTTATATTTAGGATCTGAAACAATTGATCCCGGACAAGTAAGTCATTTTCTCGATACGAACACAGTTAAATTCCATTTGCTTGGCGAATCCTCTTTCACCTACAACGTGAGGGCTCCTGATACCGAAGGCACTTATACATTCAACGGGATACTCATAGACATAAATCTGAAAGAATATGTTGTTGGCGGTGACACGGAAATAGAGGTAGAAGAGGTGGAAGAGGAAGCCGAACCAACGGCAACAAGAACACTTCCTGAAGAACCGGTATCTGCTGGTGAAAGTTTCACCATAGAAATTGAAGCATGGCATTATGGTTACTTTGGCAACGTAGTCGAGACACTTCCTGAAGGATTTGTATATGAGGACTCCACACTCAGTCCAGAATCAGTAGAAGTCGAGGATAACACAGTTGAGTTCACATTGCGGGGCGGACATTCTTTCACTTACACGGTGACCGCACCTGACACCGAGGGCACATACACATTCAGAGGGATACTTATAGATGAGGACAGGAATGAATATGACATTGGGGGGGATACCGAAATAGTGGTAGGAGAAAAAGGTAGCGAAGTTACCATCTGTGCTCCAAACATAACGACTTGGAACCCAGTTGAAGCGACTGTGGAGAATACGGTAGGCGAGTCAAGAACGTATAATCTCAGCGTAAACCAGATAGTAGATATTAGCTGGCAAATAAATGGGACAGAAGTGCAAACAAATGAGAGTGTAACAGAAGCAGTTTTTACGAAGAATGCAGTTATTGGAACATGGAACGTCTCTGCAATCATAACTAACACAACAACTGGATTATCAGATATGCACACATGGATATGGAGCGTAACGCTTACACCCGTTGCAACTTCTACACTTGCAGTAAACATAACTCCAACACCAACTCTATTAGTAACGCCATCGCCTACATCTAAACCTTCTCCGAGACCTACACCTACGCCTACACCCACGCCAGCGCTACCGGGATTCGAGAGAAGCTCCGTTTTTGCTGCACTCTTTACAGTAGCGTACCTACTTTTACACAGCAGGATAAAATGCACAAAATTACAAAAATAGCCACTTATGGTATTATAATCTTCGTAATTCTCTCCTTCAACTTTTTCTTGCCAAGAATAATGCCCGGTGACCCATTTGCATTTCTGACGGGCGATCCGAGCACAGATATGCCTGTTGTGTTGGATGCCGGGATTAAAGCAAAACTGCTTTCATATTATGGACTTGATAAGCCTCTTTCGATGCAATACTACGATTATATAGCCAATATTCTACATGGAGACCTCGGATGGTCAATATACTACAATGCCCCCGTGTGGGATGTATTAAGAGGGAGCTTAAAATGGACGCTCCTTCTCGTTGGCACTTCAACAGTGATTTACATGGCATCAGGAATTATGTTAGGAGCAGTCTCTGCATGGAAGAAAGGGAAAAGGGTGGATGCTGGGCTGCTTACTTTTATTCTTTCTCTAAGCTCTTTTCCTTCTTTTTTCCTTGGTCTGCTCTTTATTATTCTATTTGGAGTGGATTTAGGGTTATTTCCAATATCAGGTGCACGAACCCCTTTTATGGATTACTCAACATCATTTGAAGAGATTATAGATATATTGCACCACCTGCTTCTGCCCGCGGCAACGCTTGTGATTGCTCACATTGGGGGAATATATCTTTTAACAAGGAATTCGATGCTTAACGTATTGGGCGAGGATTATATACTGACTGCAAGGGCAAAAGGCTTGCGGGAAGGGTATATTATGCGTAGACATGCGTTAAAGAACGCCTTACTTCCAATTAGCACGATGATCGCATTGATAGCAGGATTCATGATTACGGGAACGATTTTAGTCGAGACAGTGTTTGCATATCCAGGAGTTGGAAGGTTGCTCTATGAGGCGGTTTTAGTTCGTGATTATCCACTCTTGCAGGGTGCATTTATGATTATAACGCTGCTCATCATCGCTGCAAACTTGGCGGCAGACATGATATATGTATATTTAGATCCACGGGTGAAGCATAAATGATTGAAGATACAATTGCTTTTCTGAAGGGGTATAAGAATAGCGTGATTGGACTGGTTGGGTTAGGGATATTGATTTTCTTTGTGGTAGTAGCGATTTTCGCGCCATATATTGCACCATACGACCCACATGAGATGTATAAACCCGTGAGGCATCCAAATTCAGACCATCTACTTGGAACAAACCATATAGGGCAGGATATATTAAGCGAGCTCATTTATGGCACAAGAGTTTCTCTTTTTATCGCTTTCATCTCTTCAATTATAGCATCTTACATAGGGACATCTTTAGGGCTTATTGCAGGCTATTTTGAAAAATTTGGCTTTTTCTTTATGCGGATTGTGGATGGGTTCCTTGCAATTCCAAGACTTCCGTTAATCATTGTAATTGCAGCATTCATGCGTCCAAGCATCTGGAATCTCATATTTATATTCGTATTTTTTGGATGGCCATTTACCGCCCGTATCATACGGTCAGAGGTGTTATCGCTCAGGAATAGACCTTACGTGGACGCTGTAAGAATGCTTGGTGCCGGGAATTTTTATATTTTGTGCCGGCATATTCTTCCAAATGTGATTCCGCTGGTTGTTGTGCAGTTGATTATGGAAGCGAGCCATGTAGTTCTCGCAGAGGCTAGTTTAAGTTTTCTTGGGCTTGGAGACCCAACAACAAAGAGCTGGGGCATGATTCTCCATTACGCTTTTGAATATCCTACTATATTTATATCTGATCTATGGAAATGGTGGATGCTGCCAGCAGGATTATGCATTACGTTCACGATTCTTTCACTTACATTCATTGGTTATGCGCTGGAAGATTTGGTGAATCCAAGATTAAGGAGAGAAATATTATGAGCCTATTAACCATAACCCACCTGAAAGTACACTTCCCAACGCAAGACGGTATGGTAAAAGCAATAGACACCATTGACCTTGAAATAGCGAATAGCGAAAGATTAGGGCTAATAGGCGAAACAGGGTGTGGAAAAACAGTATTGGGGATGTCCATCATACGCCTGCTTCAGCCATCCACGAAGATAGAAGGTGAAATTTGGTATAAAGGAAAAGACCTTCTAAAGTTAAGCGAAGGAGAGATGCGGAAGATAAGGGGGAAGGAAATCGCGATGATACTTCAGAATCCAACAACATCCTTGAACCCCGTTCTGAAAGTAGGCGATCAGATTGCAGAGGCGATTCAGTTACACCAAGGCTTAGATAAAAGAGCAGCGAGAGAAAAAGCGGTAGAAATGCTCGAATCCGTGAAGATACCTTCACCAGATAAGAGGGCAAATGAGTATCCGCATGAATTTAGCGGTGGAATGAAAGAAAGAGCAATGATTGCTATGGGACTCGCATGCAACCCCTCTCTAATTATCGCAGACGAACCGACAAAGGGTTTGGACGTCACGATAAAGATGCAGATTGTAAAGCTCCTAAAAGAAGTGTCAAGGCGAAAGTCAATGCTATTTATAACGCATGATTTAGGTGTTGCCACACAGATTTGTGATAATATCGCCGTGATGTATGCAGGAGAACTCGTTGAATACGCAAAAACTGAAGATGTGTTCAAAAATCCATTGCATCCTTATACGCAGGGATTTCTTAATTCACTGCCAAATATGGGCTTAAAACCGATAAGAGGCATGAGTCCTTCCTTGATTGACCTACCATCCGGGTGCAGGTTCCATCCAAGATGTGACCATGCGAGTGCAAAATGCACGATAGAGCATCCGCCAATGGTAGAAATAGAAAAGGGGCATTCTGTGAGGTGTTTCTTATATACATGATCGAAGTTGAAAACCTGAAGAAATATTTTTCAACAGGAATACTGAGGAAACGGCATATAAAGGCTGTGAATGGTGTATCATTCCAGATCGAACGAGGAGAGACATTGGGGCTTGTTGGCGAGAGTGGATGCGGAAAGACAACAATTGGCAGATCGCTCCTACGGCTGATTGAACCAACCGCGGGAAAAATCATTTTCGATGGTATTGATTTGCTACACTTAAAAAAGAAGGAACTGCGAAGGCTCAGACCCCGGATGCAAATGATATTCCAGGACCCGGACGCGTCGCTTAATCCAAGAATGAAGATAGGAGATAGTATTGCAGAGCCTTTGAAGTTGCAAGGTGGTTTAAATAAGGTAGAGATTAAAGAAAAGGTTTCGGAACTGATAGAAACAGTAGGGTTGAATCCAGAACACGTAAATCGCTATCCTTACCAGCTCAGCGGTGGGCAGAACCAAAGGGTTGTGCTTGCGAGAGTTCTTGCGGTAAATCCTGATTTCATTATCGCGGATGAGCCCACATCTTCTTTGGATGTCTCTGTTCAGGCGCAGATACTGAACTTGATGAATCATTTGAAAAGGGAATTTGACTTGACGCTTCTCTTCATCTCGCATGACCTCGAAGTTGTGCGACACATGAGTGACCGAATAGCAGTAATGTATCGTGGAAAGATAGTTGAAATCGGTAGTGTAAACGAGATATTTGAGGATGCAAAACATCCATACACAAATACATTGATTTCACCGGCATCATCGTTAGAAGACCAGTTAATTTTCGAAGACATGAAAGATGCGTGGGATTCTGGCTGCGTGTTTTATCCAAGATGCCCTTTCAACACGGTAATTTGTAGTAAAAAAGAGCCTGAGATGGTTGAAATTGGAAAGGGGCATTGGGTTCTATGTGATCGTGTTACATAACCGAAAAATTTATAACTAATTTTTTATATGTATATATTTGAGGTGGTTTGATGAGCGAGATACACCATTTTCTGTCCTACTTCACAAGGCATAAGCTCGTAAAGATGTGCATAATCTGCGGTGCAACGTTCATCATCGCTGCGCTGATAGATGCGGTATTCTTACTTAATGTGCTGAATATATTTACCAATGATTTCATAGACGCCGCGATGCTGTTACGTATGACCTATGAATCAACGCTCATGTTCATAGGTTATGCAATCTTCCTGCTCGGGATGTTAAGCTCTACATTTTCCATGTTGCGAGATTATAAATTCAAAAGCAATTCAAAAAAGCTTCAAATTCAGTTTATCGTTCTTTCCACTTTTGTCGTTTCTTTCTTCATTGCGAGAACATTTGTTGTGCTTTTGAGTGCAGATATTAATCCCGCATGTCAGTTATGGGTGAAAGGTTACCGGGTTCATCACTTCTTATTTGGTATCGGGCTGCTCGTTATCGGTGGCTGGCTTGGGCATATTCATTGCGGGCGACGCCTTGTAACCTGGATTGCCGCAGGTCTTTACGGCGGTGGCTTGGGATTAGTCGTGGATGAGTTCGGATTGCTATTGACCTTTGGTGATTACTGGGCAATCCAATCCTACATATTTTTCGTGCTCATCTCTCTATTTTTATTGGTGACGCTCTTATTTGAGTCATATAAAGTATTTAGCGCTTCATGCGCTTAGTATTTTGCTTTGAGCACCTTTGCAGTGATTATAAAACCTACAACAAGAGTGGAGAAGTATGTAATTCCCCTCCAGACTCCTACAAGAACGCCTACTGCATAATCAGTGACGAATCTGGAATACAGGTAAAGCATACTGGCTTCTGCAATACCACTGCTTCCCGGGGTAATAGGAATGAGCGATAAAAGGACGATGATAAGTTGTGAAGTGATGGAAAAGAGAATAACAGGGTTCTGTGCAAAAGCCATCAGTACTGCGGATGGAACAAGAAATTCGAATATCCATAGTGCTGCGGTGAGCAGGATTACAGTCGTTATCTGATTGAACGAGTTGTTAGCTAACTCCCGCGCAGCATCTCCGAACATTCTCAATTCCTTCGTAATGTAATGGCATATTCTTTCCGCTTTTGGGGCTTTAAAGACCTTTTTCAGCGCGGGATACAATTTTTCAACCAGTACATCGGCTCTTTCGGGTTTCTTTACCCCCAGGTAAAGAAATGCAATGAATATCACCAGGAATACGAAAAATATAATTCCCACATCGCGACCCAATTTGGCTGAAAATCCTGATAAAAACATAAAAATGGGCAATGCCACGATAAAAAATACCGCATCAAGAAGCCGCTCAGCTAAAATAACTGCGCTTGCTGAGCCAATACTTGCACCCTTATCTACAAGCATTTTTACCCTTAGCGGCTCTCCGCCAGCCGAAGAAGGCGTTATTGCTGCCAGGAACATACTTGCGAGTGTTGTTTCGAGCGCATACTGCATTGAAATCTTCTGTTTGAGGAAAGAGAAGAGCAGTTTGAGCCGGAATGCCCATAAAAGCCAGAAAAGCGCATGAAAAATGAATGCAATTAAAAGCATCTCCGGCTTCGCCTCTGAGATTGTGCTCCATGTTAAGTTCGTCTCCGTAAGCTTGAAGATGACGATTATTGATGCGATACTAATTAATATACCAGCAAATTTCTTCACTCTACCACCCTCTTCATTGATTTCCACTCAACGCTTCTTCCCCTAACAAAAAAGAAAATGGCGGCGATTGCCGCGTACTGAAGTGCGAGGATGTACAAAATAAGTCCTGCGGAAACCGCGGGAGATATTTTTGGTGAATGCAGCAGGATTATGAAAGGAGAAACGATAACAAATGGAAGAAGAAAGATTATACAATAGGTCATCGTCAGCGCTGTCACCCATGAGCAGATGAACTTTTTGTTCTTGCTGCGCTTAACATCATCCCAATATCTCCAGAGCTGCAAGCCGCCGTAGTACCATCTCTTTCGCTGACTGAGTAAATCACGCCAGCGAACAGGAGATTGTTCATAAATTCGCGTGGTACCGACAAGAATTGCTTTGTAGCCTCTGGCATGCATCCTCGTCGCATAATCTGCATCTTCTGTGATCGCATCTTCATTTAGTTTATGCTTGTAAAGAAAGCTTGCTCTAAGAACACCAATCAATCCATTAAATTGCTTGAACGCAGATAATTTGAGCAAGAAGTTCAGTACGTAGTATTCAGCCTGAATCGTTCTCGAAACAAGATTCACCGGGTTTGAGATATAACGGCGCGAAGAGGCTATGTATGCCCTCGTGTCATTTTCAAGAGCATCTACGCAACAGGTGATAAAATTTCGTGCTGGTCTGGAATCGACATCGAATAGAGCGACATAATCGGGCTTGAAATCTGCAAGATAGATAAGAGCATCATTTATTGCTCCGGCTCGTTTCCCTCTCCTCTGCCGCGGAAAGACTTCTACACTCTCTTTTTTAAGCAATTTAATTCGCTCATCGCTCTCTGAGTTAACGTCAACGGCGTACACAATTTTTGCAATAAGGTTCTGATAGTCTAAAGCCGTAATTCTTTGTGCGGAACTTAAAACCACCTGCGAGTCTTCTGATTCCGCGACCGGTATAATTACCGCGATTTTTTTCATTGTTATTGTTTCTCATAGATTTATCTTATTTTATAGAGCGTCTCAATTTTATCAAGCACTACTTCCCAGTCATAGTTCTGCTCGACATTATATCTCCCTCTCCTGCCCAGCTTTGTTGCAAGCGCATCATCTTCCAGGATTCGCCTAATATGCTGGACAAGTTCCTCTTCATCTTCAAACACCAGTCCCCCATTCCTCGCTATTTCCACGACACCGGGGATATTTGATGCGATGACCGGCGTATTACATGCCATTGCCTCAAGCAAAACAATACCGAACGCCTCAAGCCTGGATTGTGCAGGTAAAACAAGTACGCGTGCTTTTCGCATCCAGTCCTTTAATTCATTATCTGATACTTTACCTCTGAAGTCTATCCTGAGACCTATTTTTTTTGCAAGTCCTTCAAATCTAATCTTGTCTTCTCCTTCCCCTAAAACCACCAGTCTCGCATCGATATTCTGCATTGCACGGATTAAAATTGGCAGCCCTTTATACTCAACAAGCCTGCCCGCGTAAAGAACGATACTATCTCGAGCTCCTGCATCTTTTCCTGGCGAATATTCCTGCACCCTTATGGCATTGGGAATTATCTCAACTTTATCTAAATAATCTTTCAGTACCGGAGAGGTTTCCGCATAACTTCTGGTTGTTGCAATTATGACCTCGGCTTTATCCAGAACAGGTCTCACAAGCCTATCATTCTTTTTCTCAATCCATCTGGATACAAAGCCGGGTATACGCTTTCCATCCACCTTATCCGGAACAACGACATCGTTGTGATACGTAATGATATGAGGCGTGTATTTTTTTTTCACCACCGCCAGGGCAAAAAAGGGTGAGGGTATATGTGAGTGATAGACATCCCCCTTCACATCAGGGAATTTAAGTGGAATGGGGGAATAAGGTATTCGCAAGCACGGGATGGTTGTAACTTTTACATTTACACGTTCATCACTTCCTGTTGATGTCACAACCTCGACTTCATGTCCCTTTTCCCACATCCCCCTTGCAATATTCGCGGTGTGAATTTCAATCCCACCTATATGTGGGGGGTAATAAGGAGTTGTCAATAAAACTTTCATGGTATTTTATAAATGATAGGGGACATAATTAATGAAGAGGAGAGAATCAGGCAAATGAACATAAAAGAAGCATCCAGGATATTGGTTTTAGACCCTATTCACGGGGCAGAGGTCATTGCAGAAGAGCTAAAAGAACTTGGGAAACAGGCAGAGGTGTTCGACCCATACCATCAGACCTTTTCTAAAGCGTTGAATTACGACCTTGTTATCGCACCAGTTCACCTGAATCCGAACTTTGAGGTGATGAAGCAGGCTTTAGAGAAGGAGATACCCGTTATGAATCACCACGAATCGGTAAAAGAGATTGCGGCTCTAAAAAACCTTTTCACAGATATAAAAGTAGTGGAAGTGACAGGGACGGTTGGAAAGACTGCGGTCTGCGAGCTGATATGTCAATTGTTAGAGAACAAATTTGAGGTTCTTTCGCATACCAGTTCCATTACGAGGTTCAAATCGGTAGATAAAGAAGTACGATTTCCCAGGCTAAGTGGCACGCCTGCGAACGTATTAAAAGTGATGGGGATAGCGCGAGAGAAGAATTTGAAGCCCGATATAGCGGTCTTTGAAGTCTCGCTCGGTTTAACTGGAATAGGCGATGTAGGAGTGATAACGAGCTTGGAAGCAGATTACAGGATTGCGGGCGGCACAAAAGATGCTTCGGCAGTAAAAAAAGCCACATTGAAAAACTACGAAGGCATCGTAGTGCATCCGAATTTATTAATATCCGAAGGAAACTTAGGTGCGAATACTTTTGGTGATAGAGATAACAACCTGTGGATAGATGAAAGAGAAACCAAAGTCATTTTTAACCGACTGAGAACCATAAATGGTGATTTTATAAGTGGCGAAATCGCGTTTAAATCTTTTGATCCGTTCAGCGGGGAATATTACAGAAAATCGCTGGAAGCGGCTTTTTGCGCCGTTTTGAGTCTTGACATCCCATCAGAGGAGGTCAATACAGATATCTCTGCGGTAAAGGGCAGGATGAAATTAGAGAAGTTAAAAGGGCGGTTTTTGATTGACAATTCTAATTCTGGCACGAAATTGGAGTTCCTCGATGAAGTAACGGAGAATGCAAGGCGGATTTCAGAAAAGATGATTTTGATTGTTGGGGAGGAGTCACAATATGTGTGTGAGGGTGTGGACCTGGAGGAACTGAGAAGGGTGATTAAGAATGTAGCACAGGATTTCGTTGAGATAATAATTGTGGGTAAGGAGTTCAGGGATAAAATAGAGGGTAAGAACGTGTTTTTTTCCGATGGGCTGGATGCAGCGTTGGAAAAAGCCATTAACGATTCGGAAGAAGGTTTTGTGATTGTTTCTAATGTGAAGACGTGGAGGTGAATGT
>JAODGF010000148.1:351-5426 GCA_025464645.1 Methanosarcinales archaeon | reverse complement strand
CCGCAAGATATTGAACAATTACCCGAAAAATATGATTAGGTTCACTTATATTCCTCCAACCTATTCCCCCCTCTCAAATACACCGTTGCTATTCCCGCTTTCGATAATTTCCTCATCAAGGGCTCGTCGTTTGTTAGTACTGCTGCTTTTTTATTCAACGCCAATTCTGCAATTATCTCGTCAGCATCTCTTCCCTCTTCTTCTTCCTCCCCTTCGTTTATCAGCACCTTGCACCTGTGGGGCTCTTTTTTGGATGTATGCACATACTTAAGCACTAAAGAATAACCAATCTTCGCTGCTCTCTTCTCTTTGCCTTTCAAATCCGGTCTTCGTCTGAGCCCGTCCAATTCCTTCAAGACCGCTTTCGGCACGATTACGCGTTCATATCCAAGTCTCTCCAGCTCTTCAAATATATCAATGCCAAATTCTTCTGGTATGAGCAGCGCATTTGTATCCACTATTACTTCTTTTCTTTGCACTTTCTCTTTCTTATCTTAGGGAAAGAAAGGTTTGTAATAAAAAAGGTTCTTATGACGCTTATCCTGGGACTCGAAGGAACTGCATGGAACCTCAGCGCTGCGCTGGTCAGCGAAGAGAGGGCGGTATACGAAGCAGAATCGACATATAAGCCTTTGCATGGCGGCATCCATCCGAGAGAAGCGGCGCAGCATCACGCATCCGAGCTAAAAAATGTAGTCTCACGAGCTTTTAGAGGCGCAGAAAAAGAAGGTTTTTCATTAAGAGATATAGACGCAATTGCATTCTCGCAGGGTCCGGGTATGGGTCCTTGTCTCAGAACAGTGGCTACGGCAGCGAGAGCGCTCTCCATATCTTTAAAAACACCTTTAATCGGCGTTAATCATTGCATCGCGCATATAGAAATCGGGAGGTGGCGATGCGGGACGAAAGACCCAGTGGTGTTATACGTAAGTGGAGCAAACTCGCAGGTATTGGCATACCGTTCCGGAAGGTATCGCATCCTGGGAGAAACGCTGGATATTGGAATAGGGAACGCTCTGGACAAGTTAGCTCGCTACTTAGGGCTAAGTCATCCAGGAGGTCCAAAGATAGAAGAACTGGCTTCCAAAGGTGCAGAATATGTTTATATGCCGTATGTAGTAAAGGGAATGGATTTGTCTTTTTCCGGGTTGACCACTTCAGCTAAGGACGCTATAAATTTACACCACCATAAAACAGAGGACGTTTGTTATTCCTTTCAGGAAACTGCGTTTGCCATGCTCACAGAAGTAACAGAGCGTGCAATGGCACATCTCTGTAAGGATGAGATGCTGTTAGCAGGGGGCGTAGGAGCGAATCGGAGATTACAGCAGATGCTACAAACAATGTGCCACGACAGAGGTGCAAATTTTTACGTCCCTGAGAACAAATATTTGAAGGATAACGGCACAATGATTGCTTATCTTGGACTGCTAATGTTCAATAGTGGCAACATAACGCCGATAGAGAAATCTGCGGTCAAGCCAAATTACAGACCTGATGAAGTTGAAGTCACGTGGAGAGATGTAGAATAAAAGAGAAAAAAAACGAAAACTTTAAAAATCAAAAGAGAAAATATTTAGTAAAAAGAAAAAAAGCTATGCTTCCTCTCTATGTTGACATCTCCGGTAAAAGAATAGTGGTGTTTGGCGGCGGTACTGTTGCGGAAAGGAAAATACATCAGATTTTAGAGACGAACGGAGCAGGTGAAAAGTTGAACGTGGAAGTTTACAGCCTTGATTTCACACCTCGCTTAGAAGAGCTGAAAGAAGAGGGAGAAATTCAGTGTTTCCGATGTGACTTGTGGGAACAGAACCTGGGAGAGCTAATAAAGGGCGCTTTTTTGGTCCTCGTTTGCACTGATGACGAGACTCTAAACAGGCGTATTTTAAAAGAGGCGGCAAAATTTGATGCGCTTGTTAATTATAGGCATGTAGGGGATGTGTTTATGTCCTCAGTTGTAAATAAAGGGGGTTTCCTGATTTCTGTCTCGACCAGTGGGAAAGGACCTGCAATGGCAAGATATATGAAGAGGAAGATTTCGTCCCTTATAGGAGATAAAGAGGAGAAGATGCTGCTGATTCAGTCTAAGCTGAGGGAAGATTTAAAAGGAAAGATTAAAGAAGAGGAGAGGAGGAGAGAGATTTTGAGCCTTGTTTTGAACGACCCAGAATGCTGGGCGGCTCTTGATGCATCGGTTGAAGTTGCAGAAAAACTTATTTTCAAAATTGTGGGTGATAAATATGCATAAAATCGGCTCTTTATGGTTTTCGCATAAAAAGTGTAGTGTGGAGGAGCTTGAAGAGGTTGCAGAGCAATTGAATCCAGAAATATTCGCTGCGGACAAGCGTGTGAACGGTTATGTGGTTATAAAAACGTGTAACCGTGTGGAGGCGTATATCAGCTCAGAGAGCCCAAGAGAGGTCTTAGAAGAGGTCGTTAATAGATTGAAATTGAAAAAAAGCGGTATTTTCGTGGGTAAGGATGCGTTAGAGCATCTCATGAGGGTCGCTTGTGGGCTCGAAGCGATGATCGTAGGAGAAGACCAGATTCTGGGGCAGATAAAGAAGTGCTATCTGGAAAGCAAGAAAGCCCGTACGATAGACAGTCTTCTGGATATGGCTTTCGACAGAGCGATAAAAGTGGCGAAAAGAGCGAGAAATGAAACGCGAATAAACGAAGGCTCGGTTTCTATCGGCTCCGCAGCAGTTGAACTTGCGGAATACGTAACCTGGGGACTGGATGGGAAAAGCATTCTTGTCATTGGTGCAGGAGAAATGGGAACGCTGGTAGCAAGAGCCATTTCAGAAAAAAAATTGAAAGCCATGTTTATTGCGAATCGGACGTATGAAAGAGCGAAGAGACTTGCAGCAGAGGTTGGCGGTAAGGCGGCAAAACTGGATGAAAGTGAGCGGTGTCTCTCTGTTTGTGATGTCGCTATAAGCACTACGTCTGCGCCGCATTATATCCTGGATTATGACTTGATGAAACGCGTAATGGCGCATCGCAAAAATAATAACGACCTCCTCATTATAGATATCGCGAATCCAAAGGATGTGGAGGAGAGAGTGGGGGAGATAGAGGGGGTAGAGTTGTATAATCTGGACAGTTTATACGAGATAAGCGAGGAGAATCTGAAGAGGCGGCTTTCTGAGGTCGACAAAGTTGAATTAATAATAGAAGAAGAGATAGAACTATTTAAAGATCTTTTAAACCGTAAAGAGGTTGAAAAGCTAATCGCAATGATTTATAAACATGGCTCGCGTATAAGGGAGGAGGAGAAAAAGAGGGCGGTTAGCTATATGGAAAAGGGAAGAGACCCGAGAGAGGTCTTAGAAGATTTTTCTCATGCTGTCTTATCCAAAACACTTCACTTACCAACCAGGATACTCCGGAGATATGTTGAAATGCGCGGCAGGAGTTCGGGTGAGAGTGATAATAGTAATAATGGTGATTTTATTGATTTTCTAATGGATGAGTTTGAGAAGGAGTTGGGGAAATCACAGACCTCAGACTCGCACTGAAGGAGATGAATCTCGATTCTTCGCCCATTTCAAAACCACCTTTGCAATCATTAGAATCATGACCTCATCCTCTCAGTCATCCTTTCAAATTCCTCAGACGGCTTTGCTCTCCCGGCGGTGCTGAACTCAATCGCATCTGCAATACCTCTTATCCGCTCCCACGGAATTGATGCGACCATAATATTCGGGTCCCACCGTTCTATCCTCCTCGCGCTTATGTCTCCAACCGAGAGGTTGAAGTTCCCTGATACAAGAGGATACGTTATCATGCTCCAGCATAGCGAGCCTCTCATCTCAATAGATGGCGTTTTTCCATCCCAGAATTGATTTAAGGTAATGAGCCTTGATGCCTGCTCCGCGTTTACAAGCATGAGGATGAGATCAGGTTGAAATATTCCTCTCATTGCAGGATAAAGAAAAACATTCTTTGAAAGACCATAGGGTGGTCTCGCTATCTTCTCAACCTCTACGTTCGACCTTATCGCGGTTTTAACGTCATACCATAGCTTCTCTCCTTCAACAAGCATCTTCCATGGTATCTCCCTCTTCTGCGTAAGACCGAGATGGGTCTTTCCTCCGGAACAGGCACATCTCTCCTCTGTAAGTACAATGATTTTCCCTTCAGATGCCGCCAGTATCGCGCCACATACGGTATGGTTTCCCGCTTCGATCTCAACTGCCGGGTCTTCGTCTGTGTATTTTACCCCGACTGGCTCTTTTTCTATACTTAATGCCTGTACAACAGTTTTAACCTGCTCGATATAATCTTTCATCTGTACTATCTCCTTTAAACGGATATTTTATTCCTAGAGTGACTTTTCCCCGTAAAACAACGTGACATTTTTTTTTGATAGGTTTGGTTTAATTTTTTTATCTATATCTCCAACCCTTCATCAAGTATCAACTGATTGATTTTTTCTGAATCCCATATATCCAATTTCGGCGTCGATTCAAATTTAATACTTTTATGAGCAGCTTTTATTTTGTCTATCTCTGAGAATCCCTCCGCAGCTAAAACTAAAAATGATGCTCTTTTCATCTTTTCCATCTGATAATTAAGCTCAGAAAGCTGTCTATTATCAATTATTCCACTACTTGAATCATGAATTCTAACCATCATCGACGACGATCTAAACAATCTATTGGAAATCTCTATTTCGTTCCTATATTTTATTTTTTCGATTCGGCTTGAGATTGCTTTCATTCCACCTATTATATCCATGGTCATTTCATTATTTCTTGCAATAACAATGAAAATGGGGTCGTTTTCAGAATCTGTGTATTTCATGAAAATGGTATTATCGCTTGTGTCCAATAGAGGATCGCGGGAATCGCGACTTTGTGGGGTAAACCCTTTACTTTCAAGCATCCAAAAGATTCTCTTTGTATAAACATCAGACTCAATCTCAAGCTGTTCGTTTTCGCGAGTTATCTCAATAATTGCTAAAGTCTTTTTAATTGCCTTTTCCAATTCATCTCCAAGATTTTCATTAGTATATTTTATGGTCTCTAAACCTTGGATATTGAAAGCTAAATCATGTTCTGAATGCTGTA
>JAODGF010000148.1:0-291 GCA_025464645.1 Methanosarcinales archaeon | reverse complement strand
TTCTTTTTTAAGTTTTTCTGAGATAATTTCTAATTCAAGTCCCACTTCTTTTGGGTCGGGACAGGCAATAAAACACATTTTTGAAGCTCCGAAATATCTCCCGCAATCGTGGTTCTTACGTATGAAACACCTATCGTTCCTTTTGAAGCTTATTCCGTCTTTCATTTTTCCAACTGCGTCTTAAAATATAATCAGTATTCCACTTTTTGTGTTTGTTCATCTCGTTTATATAAATCTAAATTACGTGAAAGCTTATGAAAATAATAAATCAAGAGATTTTAAAAATATTGG
>JAODGF010000147.1 GCA_025464645.1 Methanosarcinales archaeon | reverse complement strand
GGAAAAATCGAAAGTTTTAAATATGTGCTTCACAAATCAACCTTTGGGTCGCTTCAAACACGGATAAAATCTTGGAGGGAAAGAGGTAAAAAGATGAAGATAACGGCGATTAAAAAGATGATAATACGGAGGGTATTGAGTTGTCTTGTGGTGATTAGAAATAGTTTTTTACAAAAATAGTGACACAATCAGGAGGGATATAAAACAAAATGTGTAAAAATGAATGGAAAGTCAATGACAATGAGTTATTTTCATCTTTAGGTATCAGAATAGGAGATATAAGCAAACTAACGCCTGATGATCAAAAAGAATTGAATGACTTAGAATTAGAAGAGAGCTTGAATAAAGGCACAATTCCAGAAGAATTGAAAGGTGCATTTAACGCTAGGGGTATTTCAGTTTCTGAAAATGCGGTTAAAAAAGGTGAGGGTAAATGGGTGACAACTGACGAAAAAAAGGAACATTCCTACGGTATCAAGAAAGAGGATAAAGAGCTAAAGATTTATGGAGAACCTTCATTTGAGCAGTTAATTAAAAAAATTTCTGAGTACGCTTACGACAAAAGAGGATTAGATGCACGGTTCGAAATTAAGGCATGGTTAGAGAATCTTTTGGAACGTGAATTGTTTCTATCCATAACCAAAAAAAGGCATCGAGACCATTTATTACATGCTTGTAGGATGGCTCTTCTGGGTGAACGAATTCTACTGGGGAAGATAACTTACGATGATGGTAAGGAATTTAGATTGTTAGATTTGGTTAGGGAATTATTTAGGAAGCAAAAAGATACGCAAAAGCTTTTAAAACTTTATGAGGTTGATACACTAAATAATGAAGCCTTGGATAAAATAATATTACAAGTATGGTTCATTGCAGCCTTATTTCATGACGTGGGATTTATATATGAGGCATTTACAGAGGTTTGGGAAAATTTAAAGGATATAATGAAGTACCCAAATTTCAGAGAGATGCATTTAGATATCGAAAAAGCTTTGGCTAATTTTAAAAAGAGATTCTCTGTCTCTGATGTTCGTGAAAAACTCTATAAAAGCAGATTTACAAGAGAATTCGACCATTCTAAAATCGGCGCTTGTTTGATCTCTAATTTACTTGGTGAGAGTAATTTGATTTGCGATATGGCGGCATTTATAACCGATCATCATTCATCGAATGAAACTTTGGAATTCACAGAAAGACCTCTGTCTTTTTTGATGGTATTATTAGACGAAATACAAGAGTGGCAGCGTCCAGTTCTCGGTAGAAAATTACGTGATCAAATTCTTTCAGAGAAAATAAGTAAACTGTCCCCATTTATTGAATACCCAAATGTCACGCCAGAATTAGAATGTATCTCACTATCTTCTGACAATGATAAGGATTTTGAGATAAAAATGAAAAACGGTAATTTAAACTTAAACTTTACTTTGGATTATGGAGATAACGTAGCCGTTTTAGAAGAAACGGATTTCAGTTTCCCCTTGATGCTGTATCTAAAATATAAGGACCTTCAACGATTGAGAATCGGTGATGAAAGAAGACTAAAGGAAGCACTAAGAGAAGCATTGGGGGAGGCAAGTCCTTTATTTAGTACAGAATGTACTGATGACATAATAACGGAGCTTAATAATAAAAGCGTTTCAGAGAAATTAGAGAGATTATTTATAGATAATTCTTCAGAGCAAGTATTGGAAAAGCCAAAAGTTCAGGTTATACAGAAAGATAAAGAATGGGAAGTTGTTGACGGGGATAAAAAGTATCTAATACAGAAAGATAACGGGGAACTTATTGTAAACCCTGATTTGCCATTTAATTTTTCGATTTGTTTAGATTTTACATCAAAGGGCGCACTGGCTAACAAATGGCATCGTCAATGTGATATACTTCTTTACGAGACTTTAAAACATAAAAATAAAATTCTGAGCAATTGGTTAGATAATATCATCAGTTACAGAACAAAAGACAGCATCAAATTGGAAATTGGTAATATGCCTCGAGTTCTCAGTGGTGATTTTAAAGAGGTAGTAGCAAGGAGCAATGAAACTTATTTACAGGAGGAAAATATTAGTTACGAAAATGTCGATGTGGAATATACATATGAAAGATTTGAAAGTGATAAAATCAAATTTTTGGCAGAATTTGATATTACATTAAAGAATAATAATCCAGAGAGGATGAAACAAATTTTTCTCGCTTTCGATACAGAAATTATGGATGTTACGGTCAAAAAAGCTTCAGAAAATGGAAATGATATAAATATAGCAGACATATGGCAATCTCCTATTCCAAAAAAAGATTATGAAAAGGGCGAATATAAAGAAAGATTTGTAATGTCTATCCCTTTTGCAAAGCCCTTACCTGATAATGAGACTAGAGATATTTGTTATAAAATTGAAATGACACTCCCCGCAAGTATTTTAGAAAAGGAGAATCTTATAGATGGATTTTATAATTGGCGCCCTTATGATACTAAAAGTGGGAAAATAAGGATAAATTGGGATAAAGAGTTGTTTGATAAATATAGTATTGGTTTGTTTTTATGTAATTGCACATATGCAGAGCTGGAAGTTATACAAAGTAGGGAAAATATGAATAAAATAATAAACGTGAATAAAATAACAAACGTACGGAATGGCAGGTCAAAGTTAGATAGGGAAGTAGGCAGAATAAAAAAAGAACTGAAAGAGAAAAACGAATGTAAATGTGAAATATACCCCGAACACCCAAGCAAGGATACTGAGGGAAATTACTATTTTGAAAGAAATTTTGAAAATCTTGAAATGCATCATTTAGCAGTATTTTTATGGATTCCTAAAACTGCAATTTAATGAGCAGGCGATGGCTCTTTTGGCGTGGACCTGAACAGGAATTTCGGGTATAAACGGGGAATTTCAGTTCCATACAATGCCTTTATTTTATTCAATGTCGTTTTTAACATATAAAAGGATGGTTTATATCATTCTTTCAGTTTCCTTGAGCCTGCTGCTAAATCATAGCCGTCTTCTAAAATCGGGTTTAGGAGTACTAACGATTAGCTCGTCTACGTACTCCTATGCAGCATCCTTCGCGCTACCGATAGGATGTAGGCACTGTCCGCAAACTATAAAAATGCTCTTATCGTATCCTCTCTCACTTTGCTGTGCTTTTTGACAGCTCTAATGAATAGTCTTTCCTGCTGTTTTCTCGTCATTGAATTGACATCATCAAAATTCATCCTTTCCAGTTCTTTTGCGATTAGCCGTATCTGAACTTTTGTAATTCCCAGCCTTGGAAGTATATTCGTGTAATATCCCATTCGTTTCGCCTTCTTTGACTTAGACGGTATTTTAACAACGCCACAGTGAATACAATATGAATGCGGTTTTAGACCTCTGCTTCTCCCTTCAAATTCGTACGGTAACCATACTTTCTCCGCAGCACCGCAGCATTCATGTTTGCAATCAGCCATTTTCTTTTTGATTTGAAAGAAATGTTTACCTGTGTCTATTCTTCATTACCACCCTCCTTTATGGTTTAGGACTTTGTATGTTGCTAACATATAACATAAACAGATATATCGAAGGAATATATAACCTTTTTGGTAGCGAATATATTAGCGAATATATATGGATATGTTAGCAACAGAATTCAGAATAGTCTTATTTTGAATGTCATATACATGAAAGGGTAAAAAAAATAAAAAAAGGGGTAAATTTTTTATGTTTTATCTTTCCCCTTCATTCAACTTTTTTTTTCTGTTCTATGCTACTGCTTCCTCGATGTCTTCTCTTTTCACTGTCTTCCTTCCGGCATGCTTGGCGAGGCTTACGGCTTTCGCCGCTACCTTTTCGCCATATTCCTCTAATATCTCTACCAATGCCTGACTTGCATCTTCGCTTACTCTCTCTGCTCCTGCGTTTCTCACTAACCTGGTTATAGGTGCTATTGGCAGTTCAGCCATTTTCATCACCATGATTAGATAATAGAAAGGGGTATATAAGCTTTTCGGTTGTTTGACCTCTGCAACCCAATCAAAACCAATGACCTAAAGTCTTCTGCCCCATATCTTCAAAAGATGAGATGTCATAACCAAAAAGTTGCAGCACTCTATGCGCAACCGGTATCACCTGATGCTGGACATAATAAGCGGCGTCAATTGTATATTTCCGCCCCTCCGCGGTTATTTCATTTCCCTCGCTTCTTTCTATAAGATCTACGGGGAAAGCGCGGTCACTTGTCTTCCCAACGCCTTTTATTATCACATAAGGCACTTTTGAGCCCACTTCATAGGTGATACTGGAAGCTAAAGCCCTTTCCGCCGCTATAACATGCGCTTGCTTTGTCTCATAGCCGCTTATCTTTCTGGTGAGCGTCTTGTAAATTGTTAGCTTATCAACGGATATTTTCCCCTCTTTTAAGTCCTGTATGACACTTTTAGCATATTTCATTGCGGCATCAGGGTCTTTCTCCTTTAATATAAGCTCTATCACCTTCGTCTGCACTTCCTTCGCCAGCTCGCACCAGTCTCCCCTGCGCACTTCCAAGCCGCGAACCACAATTTCTCCTTTATCGGTAAGCGCCGCATATCTCTTCTTCTTCCCCGTAAAGAAAATAGACTTGAAGAAGTCCTGTATCTCAAGTTCAAGGGGTAGCTCTTCTGAAATACGCTCTGAAACTTCCCGCGCCTTTTTTAATATCTCTGCCTTTCTTTCCCCTTCCAACCCCGCATCGAGCGGGAGTTTCGCGAATATACTATCGGTATCTCCGTAGATAACCTCAAACCCAAGCTCCTCCGCCACTTCTACTGCCCGCTTTATAAAATGACGACCCCATGCCGTTGTCGCCTCGGCGCATTCTCGTTTGTAAAATTTCGCTGCACTCCAGCCTGTATATCCATAAAAGCTGTTTGTGAGGATTTTGATACTTTGCTGCTGTATATCCAATAACCGATATTGCGCCGAATTTTTGTCATATCTCTTCATTTCCGCCTTTATCGCTCTTCTTCGCGCAATCAAATCGCTCATTATCTTCTTAAAAAAGCCATCTGGCGATTTTTTGAATGCATGCCCCACCTCAGGTGCGATATATAAGTCTGATCTGGATTCTGGACCTGGAGCTTCTACAAAAGTATCAGGGGAGACGTTAAAGGAGATCATGATGGTAGGATACATAGAGGAGAAGTCGAGCGAGATGACATCTTCATGCAAGCCCTTTACCGGAGGAAGCACGAATCCTCCTTCAAACGTCTTCTCTGCTCCACGCTTCGGTGGCACCAGCTCGCCCTTTTTGTACGCTTCTGCGGTTAAAAATGCTTCCACCTGCCTGCCTCTGCCCATCTTTGTTAATTCGTCCAGTGGGTAGCCTATCATCTTAGAAAGCTCAATTTGCAGTGGCAGCATCTTTTTCGCGATGCCCAACGTGCTGATTGCATCCGCCTTTGCGTATTCGTATAATTGCTGTCGTGCGAAAGAAGAGGGTGAGGCGTCAATCCAGCAGTCGGTAATTTCCCGTGGCGTTAAATTTACCCTTTCGCTTTTCTTCGTCACGTCAAGGTATTCTGCTACATTTTCCAGTTTCTTCACCTTCACGCCGCTTAGATCGCGCTTTACGAGCTTGAAAAGGTCAACGTTCAGCCGTCCTACGATGTTTACGCCTGGCAATGCGCCTCCTCTGTCCTTGTCGTACTGCACCGCGCTGCCATCAGCACCCACGGTTAAACGAATTCCATGCAAATCCGCCCTCTCCCTCAAGTATTGCCAATCAAAAGCGTCGGAATTATAGCCTACGATAATGTCCGGCTGGAATTCTTCGACAAACTTCAAAAAATCGCTTATTATTCTTTTATCCTCGTCTCTTTCTCCTTCTTCCATCACAAATAGCTTCGTTTTGACTTCGCTTCCCTCTCCTTCGGAGTATGCAGTGGAAATGATTACTATTGGATCTCTTTTCGGGGACGGCATCCCATATCCACTCAGCGTTGCCATTTCAGAGTCAAAAGCAAGGATTTTTAGCTTCGGCAGACTACTCCCGTTCATCTTTTTGTATGATACTTCTGATGCAAGAATAGCGTTTGCATATTCCAACTCTATCTTTTCTCCTTCCGCTTTTACACCGTCAAAAGGTCTCAGCTGTTTGTCTATCAGGTATCGAATTGCGAATAGAATATCCGCTTCAAACACGGTGAGACCTGCTCTTCTTACTTCCTCTCGCAACACCGGAACGTGTCCCGGATGCTCGGCGAAAATTTTCAAGCCCCTTCGCTCAGCACCAAGTATCTTTTTCTGGCATAATTCCACGCGCTTAACTCTTATCTCTTTACCTCCTCTATCCACACGAATTTTCTCGACTAAGTGCTTCTCTTCTTCCTCTGCGTCCCATGCATGTGGAAAAGCATAAAAATACGGCTCGAAATTTTTGTCTAACACCACGAAATTCGCTCCATCCTTGGTCTTACACCACAGTCTTATCACTGGCTTTCCTTTACCATCTTCATCGTTTTCCGTTATGTAATCAATGTCCAGTAGAAGACCCTCTTTCTCCATTTGCCTTTCCTTTTTTATTCCTTTCTCACTTCCAATAAATAAAGTAATGAAAAAAATCATTGTTGGTGGTGGAAGAGCAGGGAGAGAACTGGCTGCCCAGTTGCCCGAATCCGCGATTATTGAGATAAACCCGGAAAAGCGTGAAAAGCTTTCAGAATTAGCGGGTGTAGAGGTGATTATAGGTGACGGTAGCGATGAAGAATTGTTAAAACGAGTGGGATTGGATGATGTTGAGGCGTTTATCGCGATCACAGGCAATGACGATGTCAACTATCAAGCAGCAGCTATTGCGAAGAAACACGGCGTCCCCAAGATAATTGTTCGAGTAGAAGACCCGGAGGATAGGGAAAGGTTCCAGAAACTGGGCGTTGAATCCATCATGTCTCCTACAAAGATAGTTGCAGATCTCATCGGCGATATGATGCGCTTTACTGCGGAAGCAACCGAAATTCGTGTACCATTCGAAAAAATCCTCGTTCCAATCCTCAGTAAAGATACGGTGGAGAAGGCGTTCAAAGAAGCTTTGTTCGTTGCTTCCGTAGCAAAGGCTGAGGTCACTGCCGTATCGTCCATAGATATAGACAGGCAGGAGATGGAATCCAGGGCAGTGGAGATGGGCGTGCCGCTTAAGATATTGTGGGAAGAGGAAAAACTGATGGATATAATAAAAAAACACCTGCATTATCCCGGGTGTATAATATTGGACATCGTAAAGGAACACCTATATTACCCGGATTGTATAATAATAGACCAGGAAGAACTTGGCATCTTGGATAAATTGTTTAAACGGAGTGTTGTTTTGAAGCTAATAAAATGTGCTTCCCGTCCAGTTCTTGTTGCGCGAACGTTCAGGTATTATAGACATATTCTTGCCCTTCTCGATTCATCAGAGACATCAGAGAGTGTTGGAAGGTACGCAGTTCAGATGGCGCATTTGTGCGGAGCAGACCTGCATTTACTCATACTGGAGGTTGTTCCCGGCGAGTTGATTGACGGGATAAGAAAAATGGGCGAAAAAGGAAACGTACGGATTATTGAAAATTGGGTGGAGGGTAACCCCATGATAGAAGCGGTAAAAGAGGTGAGAAGTGAGAATTACGAACTTGCAGTGATTCCCTGGCGAGGAACAGGAGTTATTCGGGCTGATTTGATTAAGAAGATAGTGAATGACGCTCCCTGTTCTGTTCTAACGGTTGTGTGATGCTTATGACCGTAACCATAAGTCCCTATATCCTCTTATTTGCGATAGCGGTTTTCGCATTCATCATTCCGATTCTTTCTGGTAGGATAGGCGTGCCAGCAGTGGTTGGTGAAATCACCTGCGGAATCCTCTTTGGGCTTTTGGGCTTTTCACTCGAAGCAGAAGGGCGAATAGTAATAGACTTTCTTGCGAGCTTTGGGCTTATCTTTCTGATGTTTTTAGTAGGTCTGGAGATAGATTTTTCGAAGGTTGAGGTTCATGGTACGAAACTGTTTATTCTCGGAACTTTTATCTTTATCCTCACGCTCGGCATTTCGATATTCTTGACGACTAAACTGGGGCTTGGATTATATCTTGCGCTCGTCCTCTCAACCTCCGCGGTGGGGTTGACCGTGCCAACGATAAGGGAACTGGGGTTATTAAAAAGCGATTTTGGACAGACAATCCTCATATCGGCATTCATTGCTGATTTTGCCACCGTGTTACTCGTTACGGTGTTCACGCTGCATTTTAAAAAGGGAATCACAGGTGAGATGTTTTTAATTGTACTCGTATTCGTTCTGTTTTTCGTTGTGTATTACGTAGGTAAGCTTGCAATCTGGCACTATCCAGAGCGGCTTTCCGCATGGTTTAAATCCGACCAGCCATCAGAGATTGGTGTAAGGGCTGCCTTCGCATTATTGCTCGTATTTGTTGCTTTATCCGAGATAGCGGATATTAAAGCCATAGCCATAGTGGGTGCGTTTCTTGCGGGTGTAATGCTCTCCCTTCTGTTCCGCGGTGGGACGGTGCTCGAACAGAAACTCTTCGGAATAGGATACGGATTCCTCATACCCATATTCTTTATAAATGTGGGAATGCAGTTTGACCTTGGGGCATTGACGAGGGGGGGGATTTATCTGGTTCCAATGCTACTTTTAATGGCATTCGCGGTGAAGATAGTCCCGTCACTGCTTTTTCTCATCTGGCACTCCTTGAAAGAAAGCATTTCTGCCGGCGTTTTGCTCTCTTCGAGATTAAGCTTGATAATCGCGATGGCTGCGGTCGGAGTGGAACTCGGATTGGTAAATACCACCATGGAATCGGCTATCATTTTGCTTGCGTTAATAACAAGCATTTGCTGTCCTACCATTTTCAGAAGGATGCATCGAAAGGAGAAGGAGGAAATACAATCAGGGTAATCTTATCAATTTATAAATGCCTTTGCCAATTCTATCGCCGTGTTTGGCGAAGCCCGAACCCACGATTGATAGAATGATTACGTAAGCAACGACAAGCGAAACTAATAGCTCATAATTGCCCGTTCGCGTTCCGATTACCACAGCCAGCAGCACAATTGAAAACTCGCCCCTTGGCGTTGTATATGCCCCGACCCTTAGCCCTGTTTCCAGCGAGCCGTGCAGTCGCTTTCCAATAAGTGCGCCGCTGATAAACTTCCCAGAGACAGATAGAGTTATGAGCGCGAAGAGTACGAGGATAAAATATGCTGAGAACAATGTTGCAAATTGGAATTGGAACATCATACCAAAGGAGAAGAAGAAAATGGTGAGGAATAAGTTCTTAAATGAAATGGTGGCTTCAAAGAGCTTCCTGGAGGACTTGACACCTGAGAGTGCAGAACCGAGGAAAAATGCAATAATCACTTCAGAGATATGACAAGGTAGCAAAATACTTAAAAGATATGCGATTGCCGAAAATCCGAATATTAGTGCGAAAATAAGCAGTATCGGTATTTCATCGTCTCGCTCAAATAGAGGTGAGATGAAGTTGCTCAGCCTTTTGATGAGAGTAAAGGTGAATACAATGAGCAGCAAAGTCGTTGCTAAGCATACGGGAATCAAGGCGAGGCTACCGGACATAATAGAAGTCAGCACCACGAGCAGGATTGCCAGTATTATGTCCTCGAAGACCATCAGCCACACGACAGTCTCTGCTTCCGGGTAGATCAGCCTCTTGTTCTCTATCAGCGAGGAGATGGTAATTGCAGAACTGCTGATGTAAACTGCGGATGCGAGTATAAACGTCTCTATCAGGCTCATGCCAATGAGGAGCCCCAGCGCAAATCCCGCGATGAAGTTCACTCCGAAGTCCGTGCAACCCGCAAATAACCTCCCCGGCTCTTTTATGCCCTTGAAGTTGAACTCATACCCTATATAGAACATCAGGAGGATTACACCGACCCTACCCAGCCACTGGATGAAGTCGTATGACGCTTCAGAAGATATTAAGTCGAAGCCGCTCTTTCCGAGAATTATTCCTGCAATTATGTACGCAGGAATCGCGGTTTGCCTCAGATATTTCGATGCCAGTCCAAGAGCCAAGCAAGAGACCGTTACAATAGCTAAGTCCACCAGAAAGGTCATCTATCTAAACCTGTCCCAGAATCTCCCTCGCACATGCCTTTATTTGCTCTCGCTCACCCAGTGCCACTATCAGGTCTCCCTCTTCGAAGACCGTTTCCGGTGGCGGACTGATGATACTCTGCCCCTTTCTCGATAGAGCTATTATCGTGACGCCTGTCCTCTTTCTGATTGCCAAATCCTCGATGCTCTTTCCTACCATACCCTTTGTTACCGGACACACATGGATGTTTATTCTGAGGTCAGAAATATCGGAGAACGAGACCTCAACGTCCTCATGCTCTATTGTGAGTAACGCTCCGGTCAGAACGCTGCCGACACGTCGAGCTTCCTCCGGGGTCAGTCTTGTAACCGAGGGCTTCTCAGCTCCGGCTTCTAAAACATACAGTTCTATCTCACCGGTCGTTAAAAATATGACCGCTACTTTATCCCCTTTGGGACTTTCTATCTCATACTTCGTGCCTATTTCCGGAAGTTCAGAGATTCGCATTTATAACACCTGTTTTTATTTAAATATCATGGGCAAAGGATATATTTTTAAGTTAACAGCCATATTTAGTGAAAAAGAGGGATTGCATCAAGAATAAAAATGACGAAGAACACGATATACATCATTGACGTCACGAACAGGGATGGAGTGCAGACATCGAGATTGGGATTGGCGAAGTTAGAGAAGACGTTGCTGAACCTTTACCTGGATGAGGCAGGCATCTTCCAGAGTGAATTCGGTTTTCCGGTCACGAGACACGAAACGAACTATTTGAATGCTAATCTGGCGTTAGCCGAGATAGGAGCTCTGAAACGCATTCGCCTCAGCGGGTGGTTGAGAGCAATAAAGGGAGATGTAGAAGAAGCTTTTCGATTGGTGCCGAAACTGAAACACGTTAATTTGAGTATATCCACCTCCAAACAGATGATAGAGGGCAAATTCATGGGCAAATTTAGCTGGGAGGACATAATAAAAGAGATGTGTGAGGCGGTTGATGCAGCGAGGGCATACGGAGCAGAGACTATTGGTGTCAATGCAGAAGACGCTTCGAGAACAGAACTTGAACGGCTGATAGAATTTGCCGAAGCAGCAAAACAGCACGGAGCAGACCGGATAAGATACTGTGACACGCTCGGTTATGACGACCCGTTCACCATCTATGAGCGAGTAAAAAAACTCGCCGAGGCGGTGTGTATTCCCATCGAACTGCACTGCCATAATGATTTAGGGATGGCGGTTGCATGCTCAGTTGCAGGAGCAAAAGCAGCAATAGACGCAGGTGTTGACGCGTACATCAACACCACGATTAACGGAATGGGCGAGCGAGCCGGCAATGCAGACCTGGTCTCCACAATACTTGCGATAAAGAAAGCGAGTGGTTTTAAAGACAAATACCAATTACAGGATATTGATTTAAGCCAGGCGTGGAAGATATGCAAATACGCTTCTCTCTCTTTTAGAGTTCCTATTCCAGTAAACCAGCCTGCGGTCGGTGATAACGCCTTTGCGCATGAATCCGGAATACACGCTGACGGCACGTTGAAGGACAGCAGGAATTATGAACTGTATGATTATACCGAGGTCGGCAGGGGACATATCGAGCAGATTGAGACCGGCAGGCTGATAACAACGGGTGAATATTCGGGAATAAAAGGGTTCAAGAACGTAGCAGGAAAATATAAGCTGAAATTTCGCGATGATGCAGAAGCTCGTAAGATATTGGAACTCGTAAGGTATGCGAACGTACACACGCAGAAGCCAGTGACTGAGGACGAGATGAAGTTCATTGCAAAATATCCGGAATATGCAAGGAGAATTATGTCGGTAGAACCATAAACGAATATGCCCAGGTACAACATCAACTGGAACATTACGCGCGAGTGTAATCTGCGCTGTAAACACTGCTACTACGAAGCGGGCACGTCGTTAGAGGATGAGCTCAGCACAGATGAATCCCTTGCACTCATAGACGAAATAGCGAACGTATTTGGCGACAAAGCGAGCATCACATTTGGCGGTGGAGAAGCATTACTGAGAAAGGACTTATTCGACCTCCTTTCTTATGGTAAAGAGCGAGGTTTGCATCTTGTGCTCGCATCAAACGGAACATTGCTCAACGAAGAAGTCGCGGCTCGTTTGAAAAACGTGGGTGTCGAAGATGTCATAATACCAATTGACGGCACTCAAAAGACACATGACGCAATAAGAGGAGAAGGCGTCTTTGAGAAGGCGACCAAAAGCGCAAGAGCGGTTAGAAATGCGGGATTGAGCTTGGTGATTGACCCCTGTATAATGAAACAGAACGAAGGAGAGATTGGGAAGATTATTGACATAGCTGAGAATCTGGGTGCGAGGCAGTGCAGGTTCTTTCATTACGTCTCGATGGGCAGGGGAAAGGAAGTAATGCCAGATAGTGAACTCGGCAGTGTCCAGTACGCAGAAAACCTGATGCAGCTATATGAAGAACAGAACAAAAGAAGAGCACTCGAAATCTGCACGACTCAGGCATGCCAGTACTGGGTGGTACTGAAAAGGAAAGAAGAAGAAGGGCTCTTCGTTCCCGATTTCTTTTATACCGAGACTCCCGGCTGTCGAGCTGCTATCGGTATGCTTTCTATCAAGCCGAATGGCGATGTCGTGCCGTGTCCGCTGTTAGAAGTAAAAGCAGGAAATGTCCGTGAGATGAGTCTTCGTGAGTTACTGAACTCGAAAGTCTTTCTTGAACTGAGAAATCGTGAGGTGAAGGGCAAGTGTGCAGAGTGCAAATATAAAGATATTTGTGGTGGATGCCGTGTAAGGGCATATCTCCATTCCGGCGATTATATGGCAGAAGACCCTTTATGCAGCGAGTTCTTTTTTGAAAGAGCATTCTTGAATAGCGAATAGCGTAACTTATATATTTAAATACTCCGAAATTTAATAACTAATAGAAATAAATATTTTAAAAGAGAGAGAGGTATCAGATATGGAACCCTCGAGCATAGGGATATTGATTATTGCTATATTGCTAATCATAGAAGTAGTGGTGATGCTGACAAAGTTAAAAGTGGACAAGATGCTTCTTCTTATGCCCGTCATCGGTGTAATATTCGCCGTTATCTCCTTTGCGTTGAATGAATACCGGGATAAGATTCTTTCCTCTTTATCTGATTCTGCTTCTTACGCCGTGATATATATTATATTAGCAGTAGGAGTTGTATTTGGATTATTTGGTGTCTCAGTGTGGTTCAAAGGAGAGAAAGAAGCAAGAAGGCTTGCTTCAGCGGCAAAAAGCATAGATAGCACGGTTGCGGGGATTGAAAGCGATATAAGAGGGAGCGGGATGGAATTAGAGCATTTTGATGATGAGATGAGCGGTATTAAAAAGAAGGTAGAAGATTACGAATCGAAAGAGAAGGGGGTATAAACATGAAAATCAAGGCATTGACCAATTACGGGAGGTATGGTATTGAGTGATGGAGAAGGGAGAAGATACGGTAAATCGGATTGTAATTGGCATTGGGGGGCAGGGAAGTATTATTGTAAATAATATATTGCGAATGCTGAAGTTCAAAACAGGGAAAGTGCCGAAGAACGAGGAGTTCCTGATTATAGATACTGACCAGGCATCTGCAAACGCATGCAGCGAAGTAGAAGAGAGAAAAAAGATAATTCTCAACAGACCGGATACGATTTTGATGCGGAACACCAATAGATGGCTTCCTGACCCTTATCTCTCGGCTGCCGGTGCTGGATGTGGACAACATCGAATATATGGTAGAGCGATGTATAATGTGCATCGAGAGAGGATATTCAGTGCGATAGGTTCTGCGGCGTCAGAATTGAGAAACAGAACAGGAGGTAAGGACTTTTTCATTCTGATGGTGTGCGCATTCGGGGGTGGAACGGGGTCGAGTATGCTCCTCGATGTTGCCATTGACATACGCGATTGGATATCGAAACAGTTTGGGTCTGAGCCGGTGATGTTTGGAATTGGAATTCTACCCTCGAGCAAAGAATCCGTGCTTCCTACGGGTAATGCCCTCGGTGCGATGAAAGAACTTCATTTCCTTATGTCCCATACTGAAGACATCATAATAGATGACAAGAATTATTCTAATCCATTCAAATTATTCTTCCTTTTAGGCAGAGACCTTCAAGGGCAGAACCGGGATGAGGAGCTGGAAAGGGCGATACCGAGGTTCCTTCTCGACCTCGGATTCCTGCCTGGTGGAACGGTAGAAACGAAAGGTAAGTGGCTCGACCTCAATGACCTCCAGAACAGAGCGAGGGGTTACGAAAACAGGTTTGATTCCCTTGGTTACTACGAGTGCGTTTTCCCTACTGAGAAATTGTTTTTGTACTATGATATTGAGGATGAGATACCGCGGGTAAGACAGCGATTGGTAGAGATAGAGGCAAAAATATCGGATATAAGGGGGAAAATAGACTCACAAAGGGGGGAATTGGAAAGGTTTGAGGGGAGGATAAAGGACGTTCAGCGAGAGATAGATAGTTACGAGTCGTCAGCGGGGATGTTTTCTCACGTGAATGCTGCTTTAACTGCGGATGCAAAGGCGAAACTGGATAGAGCGAGGAAGAAATTATCTGGCTTGAAGGAGGAGGTGTACGACCTTGAGATAAGGGCAAGCGACGCAGAGGAGGAGAAAAGACTGGCAGAGCGTAATTTAGAACGTCTTGAAGCGCTTAAGAACAAGCTCTTCCGGGAGATAACTTCGCCGCTGAACACCAGGAGTTATCACCAGATAGAGCTATCAGAAGAGGAGATAAGAAGCTTAAAGCGAAGCAGAGAAGACCTGAAAAATCTATCCTTCTTTGAGATTATGAAAAAACTCGACCGTGAAGAAGAGTACTTCCGGTGGACGCATTCACCGATTAATGAGGGCGACATCATATTCAATCCGATGGTGAACTACCGTCATTCGATAGGGAATGCCATGGAGTCAAAATATATAGACATCCTTCATGATTACGGATTCCTGTCGCTGGATACACAGGGGAACGTGGTGAACGAGGAGGAGAAGTTCGGGCACTTCATCGCGGTGTTGAGCACAAGGGCGGACAATTTTGATGACGCGAGGCTTGGCGGTGGGGCATTTAAGAGCATGGTGACAGAAAGATTTACAAAGGATGCAGACGTCCTGAAACTGGATACACCAGCACGTGCACACAGCTTTGCCATGTACACGCTTATGATTGGCGTTCAACCATGGGCGCCTGGTCCAGGTCTTCCGCCGCGACTGCGTGAATTGGAATGGCTTGAGCGCGCGTATAATGCGAGCGATTTCTCTAAACTGCCGCGGCACCACTCCCTTTTCTACGGAACCCCAAAGCCATTCTCCATCATCACCGGGATACCATACATACCGGGTGCGGAGGAAAAAAACAGGGATATGGTAACGAATTACTGGAAGGATTACGAGATAATTGAGCCTGAAGCAATATGGAACAATGTCCCCATCGTGCTTGCACAGTGTCTGAAGATGTTCGATGATTTACTAACGGGTCTGGATATGGCAGAGGACATAAAAAATGTCCGAATCCCAGACCCGGAGAGCTACTCAATAGCAAATCTTACAATGCTGGTTCACGGGCTTGAAAACGCGAGTAAAAGCATGGCAAAGGTGACGCGATGGACCAGAGAGGCAGAGAGAGGATTTACGCTATTGAAAAACGAGCTTGATGAATTGATATTCAAATTAAAAGGGATGGAGGGGGTACCATCAAAAGATAAAGCAGCGAAAATGTTGAGGATGATAGATGACTCATCAAGAAATATGGAGATATTGCTTGACCGGATTGAAGACCTATCGAACAGGTTTGGTAATGATATAAAATCAGTCATAGAAAAAGCGATGGTTTTCTTAGGCAGAATACCTTCTGAAGAGACCACCTCAAGCGTGATAAGACATCTAACGAAGGCAGAATCAGAGATTTCGAAGCTAAGAGAAGACAGTATGAAGGCGGCAAAGGGGATAAAAGAGATGGGCGGACCACTCGCAATGATGTTATCCTCGCTGAAAGAATTGAAAAAGATAACGGAATCAGGTGAATCAGAAGCTGAGGCAGAAGCTGGTGCGGAGAGGAAAGAGAAGATGAAGAGTGTGGAGCTGCCTGATTTATCACTGAATATTGGAAGGGGAGAAGAAGGAGAATGAAACGTTTATTTTATGCTTCACTTATTGTTCTGGTACTCGCACTATTAATTTTATCCGCAGGAATCGCATCAGCTCAGCAGGATGTGCTGAGGCTGAATGCAGACAAATCATATGTCATCAATTTAGATACCGGTGGTACTAAGACATACTATATAGATTTTTTGGATACCGACCAATTTGAGGGTCATAAACTCGAATTCACCATTTATGTGAACAAGGTCGAGAAGGCATATATTCCGGATGAATATGTGTTGAAACTGGAGACAAACATGGAGAATCCGGAATGGAAGTTCGGTGATGAGATTCTCTCTGCGGCAGAGTGGATAGTGTGGAAGGGGAAGGAGGAGCATGAGTATGAGCGCATGACAATCTTAGTAACAGGGGAGGTTCCAAAGCCAATAATTCCGGTAGAAGAGCCAGGATTCGAGGCATACAAAGAAACAAAAGGAATTGGAAAGCGAGAAGTGTATGTCAAATTAACGGTGGGAACGACGAAGGATGGAGCGACATTAGAGAGGATTATACAACCGTTGGAGCCTTCAATGAAGTTCTTCTCGACGAGTGAAGGGATTCAGGATGCGAAGACCGAAATGGATAAAAATTTGGAAGAGGCAAGGGGTAAGATTGGTGGAACCGATTTGGAAGAGGATATACGCAAGCTCTATGAAGGAGGGCATCCGGGTTGGGCATCAAAGTTATCGGAGCATTATAAGGAGCTATCTGTCGCGGCTGAGCCGCCTCCTATCTCTCTTTATGTCATCCTGTCGGTAATATTAGGTTTGATACTGGGTTCGGCATTCGTATATGTGTATGTATCAAGAGGAGGAGGAAAAGGAGTGGACGTGAGTCAGATTTCAGCGGAGTTGGATGAGACTTCGGGTCGAATAGAGGAGAAATCGAGTTCAATCAATGCAATATCAACGCGGTTTGCGAGGAGTGAGGATGAAGAGAAGAGGGGTGTTGCAAGAGAGCTGATACGGATAAGGGCGAGTTTGAATGAGATTTCGAATGAGATAAGGACGATTGCAGATAGGATTAAGGGTTCACGGTAATTCTGAAATTTTTGCTAACCCAATTTGTCCACGAGGAAATTTTTCAAAGAAAAGATGTCAAGTGTA
>JAODGF010000146.1 GCA_025464645.1 Methanosarcinales archaeon | reverse complement strand
GCCATTCCCTCCAGGGCATCCATCTCGACCATCTTAGCCTCTTCTTCTCTTATAAGCAGTGGCGCTTCTGTTCTCTCCTCGTCCATGATTGGTCCGATAAATTGAGAGACCATATTTTGAAATTGTGGATAGTTAGGGACTTCAACACCAGCATTTATCTTCTGCCACATTGCATCTTTTATTATATCGTAGAGCTTGCCTTTGTAGCGGGGAAGTTCAACCTTAGCAAAGGCTTCTCTTAGCCATTCCTTTGTTGTTCCTTCGGGCAATGGATAACTGCCAATATCATCGAATATTGCTCTTTTCATTCTTCTTTCCGCATTTGTTGAAAACGTAGGGCACATTAAATAAATAGCTATGTAATTTTTAAAATTTAAATTAGTCTATGGCAGTTAAGCAAAAAGGAGCCCTTGCGGAAAGGGGAAAAGCAGATTTTGACGTGGTTCTCATAGGCGATGTGTTCTATGACATAGCCACGATGCCAGTTCGAGATTATCCAGAGCGTGACAAGCAGATAGGCTGTGAATTTATGCTCAGCATAGGCGGTCAAGCAGGGAACTGCGCTGCTGCATCTGCTTCCTTAGGATTGAAAACTGCTCTTATTTGCAAGACCGGTGATGATGTACTTTCGAGATGGATAATATCGGAGTTACAGAAATTGGGCGTCATCTGCTTCGTCAGGGTAGCTAAAAAGGAAGAGTTTTCGCATCCGGGGATAACGGTCAGCATATCCTTTGAAGACGGCAGCAGGTCAATGCTGTCAGACCGCGGAGCAAATTTAGACCTTAAGGAAGAAGATGTAGATTTTGACCTGCTGAAGAAGGCAAGATTTTTGATGCGTGCCGGTCACTGGAACACCGAAGGTCTTTTCGCGGTAAATGATAAAATACTCCGCGTTGCTAAATCCGCAGGCATTTATACCGGTGTAGATATAGGGTGGAGTGCATACCTTGGGTGGACTGAATCAGCAAGACAGACCGTTTTTGCTCTCCTTCCTTTTACGGATTTCCTTTTTGTTAACGAAGCGGAGATGAAAGGGTTGAGCGGGAGAGAGCATGAATTATTAGAAAGAGGATGTGAAAACGTGATTGTTCATAGAGGTGCAGATGGCTCTTCATGGATAACCCGCGACTTTGAGATTAGCTGTCCTGCGTTTGAAGTGAAGCCGGTAAGCCCAACAGGTGTGGGAGATGTGTTCAACGCAGGCTTTATATACGCCTTCCTGGAGGGGAAGGGCGAAAAGGAGTGCTTAAAATTTGCTAATGCCTGCGCTGCCGCACATATAAGTAAAAAGAGATTGAGAAATATATATCCTACAATAAAGGATGTGGAGGTGTTATTTATAAGTAATATCAAATAGCAATAGATGTCAGAAATGGGGAAAGAGAGATTGATACCAAAGGCGTTTTTCGTTACTTCCGGCGTGGGTATGGACACCGAGCAAGCTAACGCTTTCGACCTCGCTCTGTGCGATGCAGGGATAAGCGAATGCAATTTGGTAGAGGTTTCATCCATACTGCCAGCGAAAGCAACGGAAACAGAACGAGCGAAAGTGACGCTAATACCCGGCGAAATAACCTACTGCGTGATGTCAAGAACAGATGGCAAGGCAGGCGAGATCATTGGTGCAGGTATAGGATACGGCTGGATAGTGAAAGAAAATGATGAAGGGGTAGAGAAGGACTTCGGTATCATCTGCGAGCATCATGGACATTATTCAACAGAATATCTGAAGGAGAAGATTAGGGAGAAGTTATACAAGATGGCTGAGGTCCGGATTTCTGATAAGAAGATGAAAATAGAGCTGGCGGGAGAGAAGTCAGAAGTGAAATCCGTAGAGGTAGAAGCGGGTAAATTCGGCTCCGTAATCGTGGCACTGGTGTTTGTAATGTGATTTAAACAGGAATGAATAATTATAACCTTAAAGTTTTAATATTGATAGTAGGTGAAGAGAAAAAGTGGACTTGGAAGATTTACCCGGTATTGGACCCGCGACAGCAGAGAAATTGCGTGATGCGGGCTTAAATTCGTTAGAAGCGATAGCTGTGGCGTCTCCAGCGGAATTAGTGGCAACTGCTGAGATAGGAGAAGCAACCGCAGCAAAGATAATAAACGCCGCGAGGGAAGCCGCGGACATCGGCGGGTTTGAGACCGGGGAAAAGATATTAGAAAGGCGAAAGGGCATAGGCAAGTTAACCACAGGGTCAAAATCGTTCGATGCTTTGTTAGGCGGCGGTCTCGAGACGCAAGCGATGACCGAGTTTTACGGTGAATTCGGTAGTGGGAAGACCCAAATAGCACATCAACTCGCAGTAAACGTACAGCTACCACCGGAAAAAGGGGGTTTAAACGGCTCTGCCATAATGATAGATACGGAAAATACATTTAGACCTGAGAGGATAAAGGAGATGGCTGAGGGTGCTGAACTTGATTACGAGGACGTGCTTAAAAATATACACGTTGCTCGTGCTTATAACTCAAATCATCAGATATTGCTGGTAGAGAAGGCGGGGGAGCTTGCAGAGGAATTGAAAAATACGGAGAAGCCGGTGCGGTTAATGATAATAGATTCGGCGACGGCACATTTCAGAAGTGAGTATGTAGGAAGAGGGACACTGGCAGACAGGCAGCAGAAGATAAACAAGCATTTACATGACGCTCTTAGATTTGCAGACCTGAATAACGCAGTGGTTATGATAACTAACCAGGTGATGGTGAGACCGGACGCCTTCTTCGGCGACCCTACGAGACCCATTGGTGGTCACATAGTAGGTCATACCGCTACTTTCAGGATATATTTGAGAAAGTCAAAAGGTGAGAAGAGAATAGCAAAATTAGTTGATTCTCCTAACCTCCCGGAAGCTGAAGCAGTATTCTCAGTACTTTCGGAAGGAATCAGGGATTAAGCTAAGATTCATTCAGCTCCCATCTCCATCTCTTCCTTGCATGTTTCACAGACCATCATCCCGCCACTCAGTACTAAGTCGTTTGAGAAACTTCCGCATTTCTCGCATATTCCCTGCCCCATTCCTTCTCCTTCACTCTCTTTCCCCAGTATCTCTCTTTCCACGTTCATCTCTATTAATTCCTCTAATATTGTATTCATCTCCGCCGAAACTGATATTATATCCACATCAGCAACGATGCCTACCAGCTTTCCATCTTCTATTACCGGTATCTTTCTTATCTTTTCCGTCGCCATCTTCTTCGCTATGTCCGACAAGCGGTCATTAGGAGACGCGGTTATCAAGTTCCTCGTCATTATGTCCTTCAGTTTCACGGTGCTGGGTGTTATGTCTTTACTCACCAGCTCCCTGATTATATCCCCCTGTGTAACTATTCCCACCGGCTCATCGTTATTAAGCACCACAATGCTATCCACATCGTATTTCTTCATCAGCTTCGCCGCTTCCATCACCGTTAAGTCCCTATCCCCTTTTACTACCTCACGCACCATTACATCCCTCAGCGGTATATCTGTCTCCATCTGTTCTCACCCCTATTATAATATATGAAGTATAATTTAAATATAATTTGGTAGCGAGAATGAAATACGTGATTTTAATAGGAGACGGGATGGCAGATTATCCAATTCCTGAGCGAGATAACAAGACCGCTTTACAAATCGCTTCCACGCCGAACCTGGATTTCATCGCTACCGCGGGCGTGTGCGGCACGGTGAAAACAATATCCGAGGGGATGGATGCAGGAAGTGATATAGCCATTCTCTCTATCCTTGGATACGACCCTGCGAGATATTACACGGGAAGGGGTCCGCTGGAAGCGATGGGTATGCACATCCCCCTCGGTGAAGGGGATATAGCGTTTAGATGCAACCTTATAACCGAGAATAAAGGGAGGATAGAGGATTACAGTGGCGGGCATATAACAGATGAAGAGGCGAGGGGATTAATAGAAGCGCTGAATGAAAGATTAAGGTCGGCGGGAATTGAATTTTATCCGGGAATGAGTTATCGAAATGTTCTGGTTCTCAAATCCAAAGATTATAAGTTCGATAGCGGGAAAGAAATTGGCGGAGCGCCTCCGCATGATATAATTGGTGCACGAGTAGAGGATGAGCTGCCGAAAGAGAAGATATTGCGCGATATTGTGCTTGCTTCGAGAGAAATACTGGATGAGCACGAAATAAATGTGAGAAGAGCAGCAGATAACAAAAGGAAGGCGAATATGGTCTGGCTCTGGAGTGGAGGTAGGAAGCCCACAATGCCCCCGTTCCGTGAGATGTACGGAGTAAGCGGTTCGGTGATTTCGGGTGTTTATCTTATAAAAGGTGTGGGGAGGTGCATAGGGTGGGATGTGATAGATGTGCCTGGCGCTACGGGATATATTGACACGAATTACGCGGGCAAGGCGGAATATGCGTTACAGAGCTTAAAAGAGGCGGATTTTGTCCTGGTCCACGTTGAAGCACCGGATGAGGCGGGGCATCTGGGCGATATCGACCTGAAAGTGAAAGCAATAGAGGATTTCGATGCGTTGGTAGTGGGTAAGATGTTGAGGGGGTTAGAGGATGAATTTACAGAGGGCTATAAAATATTAGTCATGCCCGACCACTACACGCCGGTATCAGTGAGAACGCACACAAGAGAGCCGGTGCCTTTTGCGATCTATCGGTCGCAAGCTCAGGTCAGGACTCAAAATAAACAGAGAGAAAGAAGAAAGGATGGCGGTTTTGATGAACTGTCCGCAAGAAAGAGTGATTTAGGCGTGTTGGATGCACGAGCACAAGATTTGATGCGTTACTTCTTTAAATAAAACCCCTCTCCAACAGCACCTCTGCATTCAATATAGATGCACCCGCAGCACCTCTTATCGTATTGTGACCCTGCGCAATATACTTTATCTCGTTCGCCATTCTCCCTCTTCTTATTCTACCTACCGAAACACTCATTCCTCTGCCTGCATCCCGGTCTAACTTCGGCTGCGGTCTATCCCGCTCCTCTCGCAATATTATAGCCTTTTCTGGAGCAAAGGGTGTTTTTATATCAGTAGTGAAGTTCTTAAACGCCTTCTTCACTTCTTCTTCACTTATGCTTTCACCGAACTTAACCCACACCGCCTCTGTATGACCGTCCATCACTGGAACACGATGACAAGAAGCACATACAGTGAATGCTGCATGTTTTATACCTGAACCTTCCATTGTGCCGAGGATCTTCTGGGGTTCACTTTCCATCTTATCTTCCTCATTTCCTATAAATGGTATCACATTATCCAGAATTGCCATCGAAGGCACACCTGCATATCCGGCACCCGATACCGCCTGCATGGTTGAAACTCGCACCTCCTTTATCCCATACCTCATCAACGGTTTCAAACTCAAGGTCAGCACGATAGCAGAACAGTTAGGATTTGTTATGATGAATCCATCCCATCCCCGCTTCTCTTTTTGCACTTCTATCAATGCTAAGTGCTCTGCATTTATCTCTGGAATAACCAGAGGCACATCAGGTTCCATCCTATGCACCGATACATTACTTGCCACGCAATATCCTGCCTGTGCGCATCTCTTCTCTACCTCGCGTGCAATTGACCCGGGCAAAGCGGAAAACATAACCACAATGTCTCCATTTTCTGGAGCATCCACATCGCTCATAGATCTCACTACCATCTCCGCTGCCCCCGCAGGCATCTCAGTCGGAAGAAACCACTTTGCCACTTCTTTGTATTTCTTACCCACACTTCTTTCAGAAGCAAACAGTGCTCCGAGTTCAAACCAGGGATGCCCATCCAGAAGCTGCACGAATCTCTGCCCCACGCTTCCTGTTGCGCCCAATATCCCGACTTTTATTTTTTCCATCTTGTTTTTATACTATACCTTCGCACCAAATATTTTATCATCTGCGAAAAGATTTAAAGGTTTTTATGAGCGTATGTAGATGAGTATATAGAGGTGAGAAATGGAATGGCAAGGTTTCCAGAAGCAGAGGCAAGGCTCTTTCGTGTGAAGATATGCATGGACTGTAATGCAAGAAATGCGCTCAGAGCGACGAGATGCAGGAAATGCGGGTCAAAGGACCTGAGGATGAAATCCAGTCACAGAGGGAAATAAATGCAAAAGGGCAAAGTAGTAAGCGTATCTGGCAAAGGTGGTACCGGGAAAACTGCTATCGCAGCTCTGTTAATCAGGGAAATACTGAAGTATAAAGCCCAGGACGACATCTGTATTTTAGCCATAGATGCAGATGCGGACTCAAATTTGCCTGATGCACTCGGTATATCCTATGATAAGACCACAGGCGATATAAGAGAAAGTTTACTGGAAGACAAGCATCGGGACGTGACATTAGACGTGAGGTCAGAATTCGAGGGTAAAATAGCTGAGATAATAGTGGAGGAAGACCAGTATGACCTGCTGGTTATGGGGCGCCCTGAGGGACCGGGTTGCTACTGCCCGGTAAATCATATAATAAGAATGATCCT
>JAODGF010000145.1 GCA_025464645.1 Methanosarcinales archaeon | reverse complement strand
AAAGAAAGATAAAATATATCGAGCATCCTTCGGACGTGGGATTCGAAACGTATGGCGATACGCTGGAGGAACTATTTGCTAATGCCGCTATCGCAGCTTACAGCTTCATGACCGATGTAGATGCGATAGAAGAAGAAGTGGAGCGAGAGGTAGCGATCAAATCAGAAGACCTCTATAGCTTGATGTTTGATTGGCTGGACGAGATGATTTTTTTGTTCGAGTCGGAATCGCTGGTCATGAAAAAATTCGATATAGACGTGGATTCCTCCAATTTTAGCATAATAGGTAAGTGCAGGGGTGGGAAATTCGATCCCGTCAAACATGAATCCGGCATAATAATAAAAGCCGTCACGTACAACATGATGGAGATAAAGAAGAACGAAGCCTGGCATGCAAGGGTTGTTTTGGATGTGTAAAAACTAAACCGCTAAACCGCTAACTGGCGTCCTTTTTCTCTCGCTATCTTCTCTTCCTCCGGGTCCCAATCTGTGTTTGGCGCCGGTATCTTCAGGGGTTCTGGCACCTCTCCGTTCTTCCATAATGCTACAACTGGATGATTCACACGCTTAAGAAACTCCTTCAATTCTTCCGGGTCCACGCAATCCTCCTCTGTTGCTATTTTATCATACATCTCCTCGGGGATAAATTCCGCAAGCATTTGCTTATATTCCTTTGGCATCCACACGATACGATGCCATCCGCCGTCTGCACGAACAAACTTCCGCGACTTCGGTGTTCTAAATGATATGCCGCAATATCCGTGGTTCTGCTGTCCCCCACTTATAAGTCCCGCGAGTTTTGAGAATGTCATGCCCAAAGGCGTATTTCCGCCGTATCTCCGGTCTACCAGTCCCAAGCCGTCAACATCAGGTATATAAAAGATAGCAGCTTCGAAACATCCGCAATTCGTTTGCGGGTAGGTTATCGAAGAGTACATCACCACCCGTTTGTAAGTCCTGTTTGACTTCTCGTATATTTTTTCATTCACACCTGTGTATTCTCCTCCCCAGGGGTCCACACATTCGCCCAATGGCATCTCAAATGTATATCCATACGGGTCGAGGTCACACATTACTTTCGCACCCAGCCATGTGATTATCCCACAATAAGGTGGTCTATCCGGCGCCACCACGCATACATGGGTTGGTGCAAAGGTTTGACAGATAGTACAACCATAGAAAGTGTCAACGTCCTCGTCGGAAAACTCTCTCGCACTTTCATCCACCCTCTCCCAGTACGGCGTGCATACCGTATCTATTATCTCTTTTGTAAGCTTCGACCCTCCTAATTCCTCAGTTGCTATCAGTATCTTCGCATCTGCCTTCTCTACCAGCGGGAATTGTATCTTGCAAAGGTTTATCATTGCTTGACCAAGATGCTTGAAGTCATGCTTAGATGCATATTTTTTGTGCAATCGCAGCCATATTGTATCACGAGTGTTAAGAAGCATCCACCCCTCTCCCTCTTCCAATGCGAAATACGTCCACCTTGTAAGCAAATCCAGGTAATCGTCTGTTAATTCCTTACCATAGTACCGTATCCAGAATCCAAAAGGAAATGATTGCCCTTCTATATCCTTTATCTCCGGTCCTATTACCTCTACTCGCCCATCCTCTATCCTTTCTTCATCGCTCACCACTTCGATGAAGAAGAAACTGCTGTAACGGTGCTTTGGACCTCCTAATTCACAATGCATGTCATGTTTCCTCACGCGGAGTCCAAATTGCCTTGGTGAGATGTCGTATGTTATCCCCTTGAAAAAGTCGTCTGGATTCGTTGGCGCCTGATAAACCTCGCCCTTGGGCAATGAGTTCCATATTTCTTGCCTCTCCCTCGCTTGCTTCTGCTCCTCTTCCTTTGTTCTCTCTTCTTTCATCGTTGTAGCTCTTTTATTATCGCTTCTAAACCCTCCTTCCATTCCTGGAATGAAAGCCCGTGCATAGAAAATGTAGCTTCTTCTATTTCTATATTATCTAAGACAACGGTATCGAGACCTGCACTTTTTAACGTGCTGACGATGGATTTCAAAATATCAGAATTGTAACCCACCAATATCACAACTTCCGGTTTAGCTGACAGTCCTAATTCTTCTCTCCAATTATATTGTAAGTAAAAGACTATTTCAGCCGCGAACATCTTCCTCGCTTTTATTCCTCTCTTTTTTAGTTCTACTACCGTGTTTCCCGTTGCTGCAGCCGGGGCATCGGTTTTAGATGCGAGTTGGATAACATAATCTAATAGCTTCTTATCGCCAAGCGCGATCCTGCTACAAAGCTCACCGCACATTATGAGCATTTTCGCTTTGTTCGTTAGCTTCGAGTTCAAATATCTGACAATGTCAACCATTTTTTCGCTCATGATTATAATTCATTCCTTTGTCATTATATCATTGCCTAAGTTCTCTCCTAAAATATCCGCTTTGTCAAGCTTTCTGTAATAAATAATTTTGACACCAATATGCTCAGGCAGAGATGCTTTTACATCGTAAGTGTGAGGTTTTATAGATTTTAAAAATTTCACTTGGTTTCTTTTTGTTCTATGGTCTCAATAAAAACCCTTTAATTTCATCAGCGATATTGTCAGTTGGTGACTGGCTTGGTTGGGGGGGGTTTCAAACATACTGGGCACTATCCAGGTGCAGAACATTTCCTCGCTACAAAAATAAACCCTGTATGAGCAATCATTTTATGTTCAGGTCGCATACTTCTCCCTTTTATCTCCCATTCCCGCATACCAACCTCATAAATACCCATCACACGAAAGCTTCGCTCGAATCTCAGCTCTATCCTTCTCGAGAGTTTGTATATTTGCAGCACGGTGGGATTATAGCAAAGAAGGATTCCACCGTTTCTTAGCGATCTCTCTATGTGCTCCAGCACTCTCCATGGCTCTGGAAGGTCCAATATTATCCTGTCCAGGTCTTTCTCTTCTATGCCGTCATACACATCCCCCTCCTTTAATTCAAGCTTTCCGTAACCTCCCAGTTCCACCTCATCGAAGAAAGCCTTTATGTTGCTTTTTGCAATCGCTGAGAATTCCTTCCTCCTTTCATACGACACTACCA
>JAODGF010000144.1 GCA_025464645.1 Methanosarcinales archaeon | reverse complement strand
TTTTGTATCATTTATTTCAATCCCTCCACCCCGTCAATCTCTCAATATCCCCTCTTAGATAGTTCATCATGACTGACTGTGCCTCATCGTTTACACTTCCGGCTGAGTAGATTATTCTCACTTCAACCACCACCACTAAGCCGGAAAAGCTCTAATTTATCATCATTTGTTACTGTCTCATCTTTTGAAACGAGTTTGTTATTTTTTATAATGATTACCTCCATGGGATGGATACCGAGCTCTTTTAAAATAATCTCAATCGGCATATCCCTATCCTCGATTTTAATCTCTTTGATATTCCCCGCAGGGGTGGTTATTTTCATGCTCTTCTTCTCCCTCTCCTTCCGATCAACCTGCTTATACCGTCGCTTGTTACCATACCTGTGACTTTTCTATCACTGTCTATGACCGGGAGTGCAGAGATGTTGTATTTCTCCAATTTCCTGACCACTAACTCCAGAGGCTCTTCAGAATCCGCAGTTATTACCCTTCTCGTCATTATCTCTTCCAATCGCCTGTATTTCTTTGCCACTGCTTTTGAGATGTCCCATGCAGTTACGATTCCTACCAGCGTCTCGTCATCTGATATAACTGGTAGATGCGTGAATTGCCCCTTCATGATTATATTTGCCGCTTCTTCAATCGAGGCATCCTCTTTTATCGCGATGACCTCTCCCTTGCTTATCATCACGTCTTTTACCAACGGCAGCTCCTTTATCTGTTTCATCGGCTTAAAAACAGTATCTCCTGGCAACCTTTCAACTGGTTGAGAAATCAAAAACTCTCCATTTTCTATCCACGCTTTCAACTCCTCTGCAACTTTCTTCGCCATGAAGTAACTTGAAAGCGGTGCGGTTCTCACCTCTTTGCCATTTAGCTCGATACTTCCGAATTTAAGCTCTTTATACGAAACTTTCCTTAATACCGGTCTCGCTCTCCTTGCAACACCATAGTCGAGCACATTCGTTACAATATCTTCATCGTTCACTGCGGTTCTCAGTGCTATTCCTTCATTCAATATCGGGATTGGTATTCCGATGCCAACGTATAACGTCGTGCCATATTTTTGGAAGATAGCAGCCCTTAAAAATTCCGTGTTCATCTCTTTTAGATCCCCTCTCACCATCAATGTCCCAAGGTTATTTACGGGGTCATGCTGCGTCCCTTCTCCTATGATATACCCTTTTGCGCCGCAGAGGAATATCCTCGTTCCTAAACCTATCGTCTCAAAAAGTGGGTCATTAAACAAAGGTGAGAGTTCCCCAGCGCCGCAGTATGTCGCATTCCCATAGTGTGGTAGCAGCATTCCCATATATGTGTATAAAGTGTGGTCCGTTGAGTTCGTTGCCACGTTATACCGCTGATATGCATTTCTTGGATTTATCATGATTGCCTGATTCAAATCTTCGATGGTAATCGTTGTCTCTATTTCCTTCCGTGGATAGCAGTCCGTGCCGTATGCAAGAGCGCGGACCTCTATCGGTTTCCCAGCCGCAAAATCTTCTATCACGTGAGCGCCACCGTATTCCATCCCTCTATCATCTGACAATTGCGCTGCCCCAATGTAGGCATCTACCGCCGCAATCCCCGTGTAAGCCTCGACATCGTTTAACCACACCTTATGCATCTTTATCGCCGGGTCTGAATGCCCGAAGTTAAAGAAGACGCCAGAGGAGCACATAGCGCCAAATGTTCCGGTTGTGACAACATCCACCTCTTTTGTTGCTTCTTCCGGTCCTAATTCCTTCACGATCTCTGACATCTTGTCTGCGGTTACGACCCTTACGCTTCCATCTTTTATCCTTTCGTTTATTTCAGAGACTGTTTTTTCGACCACCGCTCGTCATCTCCTCCATTGATCTTATCTCTTCTTGCACCCAAAAACAAACTTTTTCGCTGCTTATTTTGGCAATCGTGAAACATCCTTTCCTTGCTCCTCAATCTTCTCTTATCGCCCTCACTTCCTCCAGTATCCACTCCATTATCTCTTCATCCGCCATGTATTCTGTTTCTACTAACTTCCGCAGTCTTATAGGAATATTATCCATCCGATAGACGTTCCCTTCCGCTTCCACGCCACTTATCGCAGCTGGAATAACAACATCTGCAAATTCGGTAGTCAGGTTCGCATAAGGGTCTACCTGAATAACAGGTATCTTAGATAGGTGACCTATTGACTCGCCTGGAAAATGCGCTCCTGGGTCACTCGCAACAAACAACGCAGCATCACATTCTTTCCTCCATAAAAGGTCATTCGATGCCGTCTCTCCCGGGTTATACCACGCGTAGCCTCTGGATAAATCAACGGCAAATGGATACCCCGTTTCCCACGTGCATACCTGATTGAATCCATTTACGTTGTAATGACCCCTCATGGGCATTATACTAAACTTGGTGTGTGTATGCGCTGCTCTTGTCGTCTGTATTGCATTTACAATGTTGTTGTGCCTTCCCCTGGTCTGCGTCACACCCATACCAAAGAAGATTATCCCGAACTTCGCTTCTTTCATCATCCTCACGGTCTCTAATAAGTCCTTCTTTGAGACGCCACCTACCTTGTCCGGCACTACATCTTCATGCCCATAGAGAATAGCCCTTAACGCAGAGAACACAAGATAATCTTTCCCTTGCTCTATCTGCAGGAACACGTCCGCCATCTTTGCCGTCGCTGTCTTCCTCACATCCACCACGATAAGTTTCTTGTTCTTTTTGCCTTCTGATGTCCAATACCCCTTTGAGATATAAGAGTACCGCTTCATATGGTTAGCATGTGCCGCGGCGGGATTCGCACCCCAGTATATAACGAGGTCTGCACGGTTTTTTACCTCCCCAAGCGTGCAACTTGGAAGACCAACATCCTGAATCGCCAGCACGGAAGGTCCGTGACACACCGAAGCCGTATTGTCTATAACGGCGCCTATCTCTTCTGCAAGCTCTATCCCCACTTTAGTCGCTTCACAGACCGTTGAACTCCAGCCATATAATAGCGGTCTCCTCGAAGCCGCCAGTATCTCCGCAGCCTTCTTTATCGCATCGTCGTAAGAGCACTCCTTAAGCTCACAATTCTCTCTTATCGCCGGACTTTTTATTCTCCCATGCCCCATTAGCTTGCTCTTTCCCACTGCACATGCGCCCCTTACCTTCTTCACTTCGTTATCCTCTACTTCCACTACTATGTCATCGCATACACACCCACACAACGGACATACAACATCCGTAATTTCTACCATTTTTTCTCATTCCCTCCTTTTTTATTCCTTATATCTCCTCAACAGTTCTTCTCTCACCTCAACACATCCTCTAAAATTATCCCGCAGTCAGGCCAGCAGGACCCGCTCCTACGATAGCAACTTCTGTTTCGGTTGCATCTAGCAAATCCTTCATGTATGTTTCGATTATCGCCTTCGAGATTTTTACCTCGTCTATCTCTGTTATTTCCATTCTTTTACCCCGCTATTATCCTTGAAACGTTAGAAGGTTGAAAGATCAGCATTGGAAATATACTGAGATTGCATATCATTCGTGCTTTACCCCGCGGACTTTTATGCTCGCCACAGAACCTGCAACCTCTTTTGCTTTTTCAATTGGCATTTCTAAATCCTCAAGGATAGCCTTTGCAGTTGGATCATTAGCTATACACTCGATAGGAAAAGAAGTCTCATCCATTATCCTGATATCCGGAAAGCCCGCCTCCGCCATCAATTTTAGGTACTCCTCCTTCATAATTGCACCAGAAAGGCAACCTACATACGCTTCGACAGAGTCTTTTATGAAATCAGGAAGTTCCTTTAACAAGACTATATCCGATATCATCAGCCTTCCACCGGTTTTCAGCACCCTGAAAGCTTCTTTAAAGACTTTTGCTTTGTCGGGTGAAAGATTGATCACACAGTTTGAAATAACGACATCAACAGACTTATCAGCAAGAGGTAGATTTTCAATTTCACCCAGTCGGAATTCTACATTTTCGTAATTACCCTTCCTGGCGTTTTCTCTGGCTTTCTCGATCATCTCCGGTGTCATATCTACACCTATGATTCTGCCCTCATTCCCCACTCTACTTGCAGCGAGAAAGCAATCAAACCCTGCACCTGAGCCAAGGTCAAGAACTGCCTCTCCTTCTTTTATAGAAGCAAGTGCGACAGGATTCCCACATCCAAGAACGAGGTTCGCACCTTCGGGAACCGCTTTAAGTTCTTCTTCGCTATAACCTATTCTCTTGCTAATGTCCTCTGCTAAGTGAGTGCTTCCACAACAGGAACTCACAGTTCAACGCATCTATCAGATATTCACAAGCTCTAAACGTCTCCTTTCTATGCTTCGCTCCTACCAAAATAAGAGTGATATTATCTCCAACCTTCAATGAGCCTTTTCGATGTATGATTTCCACCTCTTCGATGCCAAACTTTTCTAAAGCATTTCTCTTTAGATTTTCGACATCTTCCTCTGCCTTCCCTTTGCTTACCCTTATTTCCATCCCTTTTATCTCACTATCTTCATTTCTCACCATTCCAAGATATGAAACAATGGCACCTATCTCCGGCTTTTTCATCTTCCTTACGAGCTCATCTATCGAAAAATCCTCCTGCGTGATCATTTTGGCACCCACCATATTTCCTTTATCCTCTTCAACGCTTCAATCGCATCTTCTCGTTTCAAATCCCTTTTCCCTTCTCTCAAGAACTTCTTTAACCGCTCCAAAACCTCTTTTTCTACCTCAACTTCCGCAAGGCTCAATATCCTCTCATAATCCCGCTCCGGGTAATACAATGATTTCGCTATGCTCAATATCTTCTCCTTTGCCTCTTTATTTATTATCCCTCTTTCTTCTGCCATACCTAAATTGTATCGTATGTTCACCAAAGGTTCGGATAGCGGTTTGAATGACTCAGGTTCAAAAATCAATGCAACTTCATCGTCTGAAACCAATTCACCTTTCCTATAAAGTTCATATATCTCACCAACACCTTCCATACCATATAAATCAAGTTCAGAAGCCCTCAAAGCGCCCATACTCGATGCTCCTATCACTTTCACACCTTTCTCCAACGCATACAGTATCTCACGATGCGCTATCGAGCAGGCTTGAAAGAATACGCCATCTATCAATCCTATTATCTTTGCACCTTCCCGGACTGCCTTGAAAATATCACCTCTGCTTGCAGGCGGTCTGTATTCTGCATCCAATATGTTCTTTGCAGTTTCTGCTTCAAGACTCGGTCCCACGAACACGACCACTTCTTTTCCTTGCATCCTTACACCTCCGTCCTATCCGTTCACCATCCACCGCATACATCTCTAATCCCGGCACGATTACTCTAACCACTGGCATTCCTATCTCTTCCCTCGTTAAATCTACCACCACCACTCGTTCTAACCCAGCTCCCCTTATCCGCTCCACGGTGTATCTTATATCATCGAGGAAATCATCGCTATCAAAAGAATTCAAATCCTTAAAAGCCTTCTCCACTGATGTATCGAACCAGTGCTCGTTCCTCTTTCGCATCCAGTCATACCCCATTATCCTTCTCACATCCGCCGTCGTGGTGTCCTCTCGCGCACCGTGTATTTGCGTGAGTCTGCTCTGGGCAACCTCTGTAATCGCCCGCATTATCGCAACGCTCGCATTCGTATGCGTTCCCATCCCGATAGTGAGCAGTGCAGGGTCTCTCATCATGAGATCATCAGAGACAGCAGCAAAAGTCGGCACGCAGACATCGCTCGTTATATCCCGTATAAGCAGAGAAACATCGGCATCCGAGAATTTCGCCTGGAGTACCCGAATCCCTTCTTCTTTTATTCTCACAACCGCGCCCGTGTTTCTTGTGATTTCCACGAGCGACCACGCATCTCTTTCTACCACCTCTGCGAGACCGTGAAAAATCGCCTCCTCTATCTCGTTACCCGCTGCCAATCCGTTCGTATTCGTTCTGAACAGCCGGACTCTATCATATCTCGAAGGCAAGGGATGAAAAACCGCATTCGCAGGCACGTATATCTCCTCTTTTTGTATCAAATCATACCCCTTCACCCATGGGATGCGAACTTCCTCAGCATTCTTCACATAATCTGGAAGTATCAATTCTTTCGGGTTTAAAGCGTTCTCCTTTTCGCTAAGCCCTGAATAACTATCCACTAAAAGTTTCATCCCGTGAACTTCCGCAGAATATCGTTCCACAGCCTCCATCATTGCTGAAACTTTAGCTTCCTCCGCCGTTGTTCCCTTACCATTATACACCGATACCGCACCACCCTCAGCAGTTGGTCTTATGCTCGAAAACACAGGTATCCCTATCCTGTCAAGTCCGGTTATGTCCGCAACGCGTGTAACACCCGCAGCAGGCATCTTCGGCTCTATTCGAGCTAAAGTCTCCTCCGGAGGAACTGCACGATGCGTTCCCTTCTTATAACCCTTGATACACGACTTTAGCTTCATCTCCACTTATAAATCCTAAACCCCAAATTCGAAATACTAAACAATATCAAATACCAAAATACCAATGACAAAAACCGCGAAGCGTTCTTTGGTAAAGCTTTCTTTAGAAAGGTTTGTTTTGAGTTTTGAATTTAGATATTTAGATTTGTTTCCGTGGGCTCTGCCCACGACCCCGCAAGCCCTGTAAGGGCTTATTTGGTGCTTAGGATTTAGGGTTTTACACCTTTTATTGACCATATTCGCTATCCTCATCACAGA
>JAODGF010000143.1 GCA_025464645.1 Methanosarcinales archaeon | reverse complement strand
ACCATCTTTAACACTTCCGCATCCGTATTCGCCTTTGGACCACCGGCTATTATCACCGGCACCGGGCAACTACTTATCACATCCTTAAATGTATCAGGGTCACCAGTATAATTTGTCTTTATTATATCAGCACCAAGTTCAGCACCTACACGTGCTACATGCTTCACCACCTCTACGTCATGCTCGCTCTTCACCTTTTTACCACGCGGATACATCATTGCCAAAAACGGCATGCCCCATTCCTCACATACCATTGCCGTCTCTCCCAGCTCAGCAAGCATGTCCGCCTCGTTCTCCGCGCCCACATTCACGTGCATTGACACCGCATCCGCACCTAATCGTATCGCTTCTTCTACCGTTGCGACTGTAACTTTGTTTAATGGGTCGGGTCCTAACGAAGTACTCGCAGATAAGTGAATTATTAGTCCTATATCCTTGCCATATCCTCTATGCCCTGCTATTACAATACCTTTATGCACGAGAACAGCATTCGCTCCTCCTTCTGCTACCGCATCTACTGCTCGCGTCATGTCCGTCAACCCATATATCGGACCTGACGTCACACCATGGTCCATAGGAACAATGACACTTCTCCCGCTCTTCCGGTCCACGATTCTTTCCATTCTTATTCTCTTCCCTATGCCCATCCTTTCCATCCTTTCCCGTATGCTTGTCATTTTCTTTTCTCTCCCTTTTGTATAAGATTTTTGCTTCTTTTATTTTGATTTTTGCATTTTGCACTTTACATTTTGCATTTTTTAAGCCAATCTCAGGGTCTCCAAATTCATTGGCGCTACCGTCTCTATATTAAACCTCTTATGTATCCCACTTGCTAATGCCATGCATTTGTTACTCTCACCATGCATACATATTACCTTTGATGGCAGTGGCCGTATCCCTCTTACGTATTCAAGTAACTGATTGCGATCTGAATGTCCGGAAAAGCCATCTACTGTCCTTGTTTCCATGTTTATCTTTATATTCCTTATTTTACCCTCATTTGACAGTTGTATCTCATTCCAACCCTTTTGTATCCTTCTTCCAAGCGACCCTTCTGCCTGGTATCCAACAAAGATAAGCTTGTTCCTTTCATCTCCTGCAAGTCCTTTCAGGTATTCTAAAACGGGACCGCCGTTTAACATGCCCGCGGTAGCAAGTACGATGAATGGCTCCTTCTCTTCTATTACCGCTTTTCTTTTCTCTACATCGTCCACCTGCACAAAAACGTCTGATAAGAATGGATTTTCACCCTGGAATATGGAATTCTTCAGCTTCCTGTTGAGATATTCCGGATATGCAGTATGGACTGAAGTCGCTTCCCATATCATCCCGTCTAAATACACCGGCACTTCCAGCTGCATCCCTTCTAATGCGATCATTACCTCCTGCGACCTCCCAACCGCAAAAGCAGGTATTATTACTTTACCTCCTTTTTTTAACGTATTCTCTATCTCATCCTTCAAATTCTTCTCCGCTTCGCGCCTCGATGGCTGCAGGTCATTCATTCCACCGTACGTGGACTCTATGACCAACGCATCAACCCTGGGGAAATCATTGAAAGCAGGCTCGAAAAGAAAAGTTCGTTCATACTTTATGTCACCGGTAAATGCGAGGTTATAAAGCCCATTGCCTATATGGAAATACGCAATAGAAGAACCCAGTATGTGCCCTGCATTGTAAAGAGTTAGTTTCATATCTGGCGATATGTCTGTCACGTCCCCGTACTTCAACGGAATCGTATGCCTTATCGCATCTCTTATTAAAGATGATTTATAAGGTATCTTCTTCCCTTCTCTCGCTGATACCTCTATATAATCAAGTAACAAAAGAGCCATAAGGTCCCTCGTTGGCTGTGTTATGTAGATAGGTCCATCATATCCATATAAGAACAAAAGAGGCACCAAGCCAGAATGGTCAAGATGTGCATGCGTTATCACTACCGCATCTATATTACTTATTGGTGACACCTCAGGAGCGTATAGATAGGGCATCCCTTCCGTGCCTACACTTACTCCACAATCTATTAACACCCTCGTTTCTGGCGTAGAAAGTAAAAATGCGTTTCTTCCCACTTCTCTGCACCCACCTAAAGCAGTTATACGCAGCCAGTCATCCTCTATTAGCTTATCTCTATATATCCTCCGCCCCACTTTTTTCACAAAGTCTTTCCTGAATTCGCTCTCCTCCCTTAAATACCTCCTTATACTTTTTATTATCGCAGATTGTATAGGTGGTGCTCTGATAACGTTGGGTCGCCACCCTATCACCTTTGCGACTTCTCTGAGTGTTGCTCCATGCGTGCCTATCACCAATCCCGGTTTTTCTGCCTCTATTATTACCTCTGCCTTGTCCATATCGAAATAAATATCTTTTATTCCGCCTTCCTCTGGTATAATATCGTGAATAACCTTAACCGCCTTTTCCGGCTCCATCAGTATGTTACCACTTGGTCTAACCGAAATCCTCTTCTTTAACTCCCTCGCTAATGTTCTGACTATGGCACCATCATCAGCGAATTTCTGCGTGTCTTCCGTGTATATAACGAGCTCAGGTCCTTCAAATTCTACCCCGGTAATGCTCACATCACCTGGTAATAACTCCATTATTCGCCTCTTCAATTCTAAAAGCGTTTCTTCTACTGGCATTGTCCGTTCTCAACCTTCTACTAATCCAATCCTCACTCAGCTTAGACTGGTCTTCTGCTCCTATTCCTATTTTATGTCACCAATAACATCAATTTGGTAACATCAGTCAAAAACAAAATTTCACCTGAATGAACTCCTTAATTTTTTTATCTTTTCCTCACTTATCTCCTCATACTTCTCTTTCGTTATCACTATCACTTCCATCTCCTCACCAGAAGCACTGTCCCTTTTCATTGCGGAATGTAATGCCTGTATCGCAAGCGTTATCCCTTCCTCCTGCGTCATATCCTTTGAATACCGGTCCTCAAGCACACCATATGCAATAGGAGAACCCGAGCCGGTAGCGGCAATCTCTCTCTCATCGGTATTGCCTCCAAAAGGGTCTACTGAAAATATATGTGCTCCGTTCCTATCTATTCCCCCTACCAGGAGTTGTACAAGATACGGAAAGAATCTCTGACCGCTAAGCACATTGGATAACAGCGTTGTCATCGCTTTTACAGTCATCGGCTCTTGCCTCCTTATTTTATATAGCCTCGCCTCCACTGATAGTATCCGAACCAATGCCTGTGCATCTCCCACTATTCCTGCTGTGGTCATACCCATTCGCTCATCCACCTGATAGATCTTCTTCGCTGCTTTAGACGCGATAAAAGAACCCATTGTTGCACGCTTCTCACTCGCCAGCACTACACTTCCATCACATATCAAACCAACAGTTGTCGTTCCCTTCTTTAACTGGTCCATTATTTCCATTATCTATATTCCCCCATGCGTTGTTGTCAATTTCACGTGTTTTACACCCCTCAAGCTCATTATATTCTCTGCCAATTCCTTTATTCGTTTCGCTTCGCCTTTCATCACTACTACTTCAAAGCAATTCTCCTCATCGAGATGAATGTGCGTTGACGTTCTTATCATATCCAGAAAATGGTGCTGCACCTCTGTTAGCTCATCACCCAATCCCCTTTGACTGTGGTCATAGAGATAAGTTATGGTCCCTATTTCCTCTCCCGTTTCTCGCTCCATCCATTCGTATTCCACTATATATGCCCTAATTGCATCTCTTATCCCTTCAGACCTCGATGAGTACCCCCTCCCCCTTATTATTCCGTCAAACTTATTCAGCAGATTCGACGGCAAAGATACTCCTATTCGAGTCAATCCACGCTCTTCTTCCATTTTTATCCCCTCATCAATTCCAATATATGTTTTATTATCTCCTCCGCCTTACAAAAAGCATTTGAATTGTGCTTTTTTATTCGAATGACCTTCGAGTTGAAGCCTCGCTTCCTGAGTTCCTGCTCCAACTCCTCCTCGTTGAAGTCCTGGTCATATCCTAATGTTACTATATCAGGTTTTATACTATATAAAGGTTCATACATATCTTTTTCGCTACCCAACATCGCCTTGTCCACAACTTTCAAAGCAGAAACCATCTTCAATCTCTGCTCCTCCGGTAAAATCGGCGTTCCCTTTCTCCTTTTCACACTTACATCTCTCGCAACCACGACAAAGAGTTCATCACCCAGCTTCTTCGCTTCTTCCAAATAAAGCAAATGCCCCGGATGAAGTATTTCAAATGTTCCAGTTGCTAAAACCCTTACCATAAAAGTTCCTCTCCTACCTTCAACTCCTCTAAATCCTTCTCCACTATCTCCAACTCTATCTCTTCTCCCTTTGAATCGTAACATCTCCAACTATCCTCAGCGTAGGGATAGAAAGTGATGATATGGCAATTTCCCGTTCTGGAAAACATCAACAAATCCTGTTCTGACGGTTTCATAGCGGCGGGATGTGGATGGCTATGAACAGACCCAACGTAGCCAAGACCCATTGGCATCATATCCAGTCGTATAATGGCATTTTCATCTGACGAAACCGTGCCAGGGAGGAAAAAAACATCTGTTATGACATCTGCATCGGCGCACAACATGCCGATGAATTCTCTTGGATGATTAGATTTGCTTACTTCCAGGATAAAATCTAAAGTATCCTTCGCAATTCCCACGATTTTTCTTCTCTTTTTCATCTAATCTACTCTAAACCCTTTTTGTCTTTAATAAAACTAAAACATCCTTCGGTTTTTACTTCCTCTTCCCGCGGCAGAGTTCCAAATTTTGCCCTCAATATCAAATCTGCTACCTCATAGTTCAACACCTTTGCTATTCCTACGATGGATGTTGTAGGTCTTGGGTTCACGTCTACCACGTACGCCGTGCCATCATCTCCTAATACGAAATCTATCCCCACATATCCTTTGCAGTTAAGCATGGCTACGACTTTCTTACTTATGCTCATTATCTTCTCCTCGGTATCGCGCCCTACAAGATATGGAACGAACCCACCTTCATATATTAGCCTTTCTTGCTCCATCCTTATAAACTGCTTGTTTATCGTCAGTGGTAACACAGAAGAATCGCCAGCTATTACGCTGCTGCTTATATCCTCTCCTTTTATAAATTCCGTTATGATATGATTATCGTCAAAAGATATATGCTCATGATCTTCTTTTCCATTCAATATAAAGACGTTTTCCGATGCACATCCAAATCTCGGCTTCTTTACGTATACACTATTCCATGTGTCATCTCCCCGTATCTCTTTTTCAGATACAATCCTCGGCACTGGTATTCCTTTGTCAGCCAAAATTTTTGTCGTCCGCACCTTGTCAGCGCATATTTTTACACACTCCGAAGGACAACCCAAATTAACGGTATTCGATTCCACGAGTTCTGTAAGTTCGCACAGCTTATCATCGGGAGCAATAACGATGCCCGCATCGCTTTCCTTTGAAAGTTTATCCACCGCTGCTTCAAAATCTGGTGCTGCTACCGGATAGACAACTTCATTATCCAATCCCTCAAAACCACTTCTCAACGTTGTAAGCATTGCTTTCCCTTCTCTTAATAAAGATGCACCTTTATCCCCCCCTGCACCAACCGCGTACTCCGCCACCATTATCCTCATCTTATTCTTTAGTTGCTGGTGCAAATGTAAGTGTTTTTCCATGCTCAACGAGCTTTGCTAACGCAAGGAGTATATTTACGAAATAGTCATTATGTAAGGATTTATTCAAATCTTTCTCCCAGCTCTTCTTAATAGCTGTAAATCTTTTCTCCGTCTCTTTCGATATTTTACCAATGCTGGCGGAATAATCAACTGCTTTTGCCGCACTCACTGCTTTCTTCGTTTTTTCCGCTTTTTCCACTGCTTCCTTTTTCTCTCTTCGCAAACCTGTAATTGGATAGCCCATAGTATTTATCGCTCTTGTCACTGTGGGCAGCTTTATTGGCACCTTTCTTATCTTGTTCTCCGCTTCCAGAATATCCTCCACCGTTATCGTCCCCTTCTC
>JAODGF010000142.1 GCA_025464645.1 Methanosarcinales archaeon | reverse complement strand
AGATCTGGCAACTACGAATATTTCTACGATTTACTGGAAGGTCTGGGACACAAAGTGACTGGCACATCCATTAAAGACGAAGATGATAGCGGAGGCGAAGATAAAGAAGGACAAAATAGACGCACAAAGACGCTGGCAGAGTTACTGAGAATGGTGCTTGTGATTTGTAATTTTTCCACTCTTTATTGAGCACCTACGACTTTTGCACTTTACAAAAGGTTCACTTAACAGCAACTCCCACTGCACGTTTTATTAGCCGTCCTATCTCATCAATCTCCTTCGCTATGGGTCCTTTCTTATCCGGTACTTCAACGATAATGGGTATTACGCCGCGTTTTTTCGCGTTTATCTCTCTTATCTTCCCTCTGTTCTTGGCTTCGGCTGCAAATCTTTCGTTTATGATTATAATGGCAAATTCCTCTTTTGCCAATTTATCTAACGTGCGAGCGACTGCTCCTGCATCCTCTAAGTCATGTTCATACTCATATACATCCTTTACACCCGCGAGCCTGAAACCCATAGCTGTCTCAGGGTCCCCAATTACGGCAATCATGTCATACTTTCTTAGAAAGAAAGTTTAATCAAAGAAATAAGTCTTTTTCGCTTTCTTTCATTTTACCTCCCTTTAAATAGAGTTTTTACTATCTCCTCCCTTAAACTGGAAGAAAAACGTGCCAGACGCTGCTCAAAAGCATTATTCACCTCTATCTTTCCTTCTTTGCCCCTTACAACGACACCTCCTGCGGACTTTATCCTTTCATGAGATAGTGATAAACGAACACCCACACCCTTTGCGCTTATCTCGTCAGCTATATCTTTTAGCATCTCCGGCGTCACAAAGGAGGCATCCTCCTCACTGAGCATCACTTCCAATTCGCTACCGCTACTTGTGCTACTCCCTGCGATTATACTCAGCGCCGCATCCCGTATCAAACCAGCGAGGATATCAGAATACGAGCTCCCCTTGAAACCACTCGTTTTTACTTCTTTTATCCTCTTCATTGCTTCCTCTAACGCTTTCGCTATCATCTCTTCTTCCGCAGTCCATCTTAGCTTCCTCGCTTTTAATCGAGCAGCTCTAACTATCCGCTCGAGTTCCTCAACACCTTTTCTTTCCTCCGCTTCAATAACGCTCTTCTTTTGAAGCTCTGCCTGAGCTGTCGCTTCTTTGATCAGTTCATCTGCATTCTGCTTTGCTACGCTAATTATCTTCTCCCTCTCAGAAATCGCTTCGTCTTTTATCCTCTTTACTATTTCTGTCGCACCCAAACGAATCACCTCAAACCTTTCTTTAAAAAAGAAAGCTTTCCAAAGAAAAAAGGTTAAGTAAGTCCTAAAATTTTTTCTAACACGAGGTTTACAGCAGGGTCGAGATTCGATTCCGCGATTGATTTCAGCTTCTCAACTTCTGCCCTGGTTTTTTCCATTATCGCCCTCTCTTCTTCCTCGCCTTTCTTTGCATACTTATCTGAAATCTGGACCGCTAAGCTCTTTGCATCCTCACGTGCCTTTTCTTTTATTCTATTTGCCTCTTCCTCCGCGTCTTTTATTAGTTTCGCGGCACTTTCCTTTGCCTCTTCTATTAACTTTCTACCTTCCTCTTCTCCTTCTCTTATTAACTTAAGTGCTTCTACTGCCATTGTATTCTACTCTCCCATAAATGAATTAAATGTCTTTATTCTTATGCCTTTATATTTAGATTAGATGTTGATTGTATTTTATTAAAAGAGATGGCAATAGCGGGGCAGAAGATAAAAGAGCACAAAGCTGCTGAGGAGGCTGTTAAGGACTTAGCAGAGGTTCATGCGGCTGATGTCAGCGAAGAGGCTATGAGGAAAGGGCGCTGGACAGTGAGGCTATTGGAAAAGGCAATTGATAGGCTGACAAGCGAATTTGGTGAAGAAGTAGAAAAGAATTGGGAAGCAGCTTGGTTCCTGCACGTTGAGGGTTTCCACGAGACACGGCTCGCTATAAACTCAGTCAAGAGGAGGCTGAAGTACGTGAAGAAGCTCGTGGAACTGGAACGTAATTTTTAATTAAAAGGCATGAAAGTTGTATCCATAATAGGCGAGAAGAAGTCAGGGAAAACATCGCTTATTGAGTATTTGATTGTATATCTGAAGCGATACGGTAAAGTGGGATGCATAAAACACGCACATGAGTTGGACCTGGATGCGTCAAAAGATACAGACCGTTTCTTTAATGCCGGTGCGGAAGTTGTTATAGGAGCTTCAGGGGAAAAAACGGTAAAAATTTGTAGAGGTAAAAATTTGACGGAATTGAAAGAAGAAATGGCGAAATCAGGTGTTGATTTCGTGCTTGTTGAAGGGTTCAAGAACAGTGACTTCCCGAAGATAGCGCTGAGCGACTTTAACGATGTCAGTGTTAGTAACATAATAACAAGATTGGACTTTTCAAAGGATTTTAAAGGCATGGAAGAAAAAATAAAAGAGATAGTCGAGCTCATTCTTTCTCTTGAAGACTACTAAACAACTTTTTTACCTTCGGTAAAAACCTTGACTAACAACCTTTCTTTGGAAAAGAAAGCTTGACTAAAGAAACAAGGTTTTTCTTTTAGCACAGGTTTTCTTTTTGTAAAAAAGAAAAAGTGTTATGAAAGCAAAAATAAGCTTTTCGTGTGTAGATGCAACGAGCAACCCGGTGGAGTGGATGTATAGGTTAGAAGATACAGGTTTTCAGGGATGGGAAATAATAGGCGAAGGGCTGCAGAAAGTGGAAGGAGAATTTAAAGCGAGGGTAAAGGAAATATACGAAACAACGAATCTTGTTCTTTCCTTACACGCACCCCTCTCGGATATAAACATTGCGAGTGTAAACAAAGGGATATGGGAAGAGAGCATAAGACAGATAAAAGAGAGTATCGAGAACGCATACGAGTTCATTGATGATATCTGCGTGGTGCACCCGGGTATTTTATCGCCATTGTCAGTGCAAACGCCGGAAAAGGCGATTCAGAGCGCGATTGAAGGTCTAACGACACTGTGTGAATTTGCTGCGGAACGTGGATTGCGAATAGCAGTAGAGAATTTGATTTCTATAAATATGATGCTGGGAAGGTATCCCGATGAACTCATTCAAATAGTACGGGGTGTGAATATGGACAATATCGGATTATGTCTCGACGTTGCACACGCGAATACGACACGAACGCTGGATGGATTTTTAAATATTAAGGCAGAGGATATGGAGATAATACATCTACATGCAAGTGATAACTTCGGAGCAGATGACCTGCATTTGCCATTGGGAAAAGGCAATCTGGATTGGAAGAAGGTGTTAAACAGGATTAATGATTATGAGTATGAAGGGATAATGGTGATGGAATTATACACAATAGAAGGAGGGATAGAGAGTCTGGAGTTTATCAACAACATACTTTAAGCGAGAAAGTGTAAATGGAGACGTGGAATGAGCTGAAGTTCGGAGAAAGAACATTTTTCCCCGTGGTGCGAAAATTGAAAGAGATGAAGGAGGTCGTGTTTGATAAGAGCTTTTTAAAACACGCAAACATGGATATGGAACTGTATTTCATGTTCAGGGAAGTATCGAAGAATAAGGAAGACGCGCGGAAAATGGATGAGAAAGGACTAAGATACGATATCACCATTATCCCTCCGAATAAGCTCGGTTTAGAATTTGTTAAAACTGCCGGGCACTATCATCCCTTTCTACCGGGTTCAAGGATAACCTATCCTGAAGTATATGAAGTATTGGAAGGTGAAGCGCATTACCTGTTGCAGCGTATGGAAGAGGAAAGAGGTACGGAGAAAATAACCGACATAGTAGTGGTAAAGGCAAAGAAAGGAGATAAAGTCATAATTCCTCCTAATTACGGGCATGTTACGATAAATCCCACTGAAACGGCTTTAAAGATGGCAAACTGGGTTGCAAGAGCATTCTCCTCGATATACGAGCCGATGAAGAGGAGAGGAGGGGCAGCTTATTTCGAGCTGACGAATGGCGAGTTTGTAAAGAACGAGGAGTATGGAGAGGTGCCGGACATTAGATTCTTGAAGCCATCGGAAGTAGAGAAGGAAGTGGGGCTAAGCTTAAGTAAAGAAGTGGAAATGTACGAGCTGATTAGAGCGCCCGAAATGCTTGCTTTTCTTACGAATCCAAACCTTTTAATAAAGAAAAAGTATTTTTAGTAAAGTAAGCCCTTTCAGGGCTTGCGGGATGTGGGCGGAGCCCACGATTGCGAAGCAAAAAAGTTTATGAAGAAAGAAGAAATCCTGATAGAAGCGCTGCCGTATATTCGTAAATTCTACGGCTCGAAAATGGTGATAAAGTTAGGCGGGCATGCGCTGGTAGACGAAAGCATCATGGACAACATCACGCAAGATGTGGTGCTGCTTAGATTCGTCGGGATAAACCCGATAATCGTGCATGGCGGTGGTCCAGAGATAACGAAGTTGATGGAGAAGTTGGGTAAGGAGCCTGTATTTATTGAGGGGCTTCGTATCACCGATGACGAAACGATGGAAATAGCAAGGATGGTGCTTGTAGGCAGCGTTAATGAGCGCATAGTATCGCTCATTGGTAAACATGGAGGGAAGGGAATCGGATTGTCAGGAAATGATGGGAAGCTAATAGTGGCAAAGAAGCTTAGCTCGCAGAAAGTTGGCATTGAAGGTGAAGAAAAAGAAGTAGACCTTGGCTGGGTGGGAGAAATAGAGGAAATAAACGCGGAGATAATAAACATAACCACTGAAAAAGGTTATATTCCCGTAATATCGCCAATAGCAGTGGATAATGCGGGCAACAGCCTTAACGTGAATGCCGATTTAGTCGCTGGCGAGATAGCGTATGCGATAAAAGCAAAAAAGCTGATTTTGCTCACCGATGTTCCTGGATTGCTGCGAAACCCTGCTGACCATTCTACTTTGATTTCAAAGGCGACAACCGCGGAAATAAAAGCATTTATCGCAAATAGAATTATCGGTGAAGGGATGATCCCAAAAGCAAAAGCGAGTTTAAAAGCTGCCTCCGGTGGCGTCACTTCTCATTTACTCGATGGACGGGAAGCCCATTCCATTTTACTTGAGTTGTTTACCGATAAAGGAATTGGCACGATGATTGTTTAATGCACTTCACTACCTCTGTTATTTACACTGGAATACGACACCAAAGCTCGTATTCCTTTTTCGTCCAGAAAGGCTTTTGTATCCACAGCGAGTTCTTTTGCTCTTTTCTCTCCTTCTACGATTGCATACGTTGCAGGACCAAAAGAGGACATTCCATGTCCTAACGCATGCGTATCGAAGAAGCGGAAAAGCTCTTTTATTATACCATGCTGAAGCTCTACCTCCTTTTTCTTAAACCCTACCTCTTGCAGCATGGTTAAGCTCGTAGCAAAAGTATGTATGTCTTTCTCAAGCACTGAAGGCAGAATCCGCATGAGCGTTATCCTGCATATCTTTTCCACTTCGCTGCTTTTTATCGGGCAATACTGCTGGAAAATGTCTATCTCTTCGAGTCCGTGTGCGCCCCTTTTCACCCCTGGTATTGCAACGACAAAGAACCAGTTTTCGGGGATAGCATGCTGAAAGAGAATTGGCGGTGGCGAGACCCCCGATGCAGAAGAAGGAAGGAAATTCGTTTTTGTTCTTTCACTTTCCTTTTCTTCCTTTACCCCCGCTTCACTCTTTCGAAATGGATGACCACCGTCTAAGATGAACCCACCCTTAGCAAAAGCAGCCGTACCGATCCCAGAAGTGCCACCCCTTCCCACCAGTTTTGCTAATTCTTCCACGTTATAATTCCTGTTTTCCAGCACAGATATTGCTTTTGCTACACTTAACGAGAGTTGAGTCCGAGAGCCCAAACCCACATGGGATGGCAATTTTCTCAATATCTTTATACGGTAATTTCCCCTTAGCGGAGGCTCTATTCTACTTCTTATACGGTCCAATATGGAAACAACTTCTTCAGGATTCTCTTCGAGCTCAACCTTATTATCAACCGCGGATACCTCTATCTTCAAAGAGGGCTCATTTAGTGCCACTCCTATTCCCCCGTCCACTCTCCCAAGCTCCCCGTTCAGGTCTATAAGAGAGAAGTGGAGCCTGCTCGGTGAGGTTATAAGAACGCTCATTCTGGCAGTCAGATTTTTATAAGTATATAGATAAATAATATTATTTAATGTTAATCCACACTTCAAGAGCGAAATAAAGATGCAGAGCAATATAGAAGACCAGATAAAAGAAGCAATAGACACAATAAAAAGCGGTGGCACGGTAGTTTACCCAACAGAAACGGTATATGGATTAGGAGCCGATGCGTTCTCCGAAGCAGCGGTGCGGAAAGTATATGAGATAAAAAAGAGAGATTTATCACAACCCATCTCCATTGCGGTTTCCTCCTTTGAGATGTTGCACAAAGTTGCATATATCGAGCCTGAAGCCTCAAGAATCATAACTGAGCTGTTGCCCGGACCCGTCACGGTCTTGTTGAGAAAAAAAGACGTTGTCTCTGAGGTCTTAACTGCTGCATCCGATGTTGTTGGCGTAAGATTCCCTGAGAATGAGATTGCAACCCGGATAATAAAAGAAACGGGACCTATAACCGCAACAAGTGCAAATGTATCTGGTAAAAATCCACCGACTTGTGTAGAAGAAGTGGAAATAAAAGCAGATATTATTATAAATGGAGGTAAGTGTAAATATAGTATACCGTCCACCGTGGTGGATATGGCGATGGCGAAAGCGATAAGGATAAAGATAAAAAGGAGAGGAGCATGCTATGATAGAGTACTGCACATCATGCGGAGTAAAATTACTGGAAAAGGGCTTCACGGTTTTCCCGTGCCCTAACTGCGGAGAAGTCGAGATAAGTAGATGCGCGAAATGCAGGAAGCAAAGTAATTTATACAGGTGTGAGAAATGTGGTTTTGTAGGACCATAAAGAAAAAAAATGAGATGGCAAGGTAAGTCAAGGCAGAAATATACCGGGGGAAGACTCCATCTTCACCGGAAGAAAAGGAAGCACGAAGCTGGTAGACCCGCAGCAGATACTACTGTCGGTGCGATAAGAAGGAAAAAAGTTAGAACGAGAGGCAACGGCGAGAAAATGCGGTTACTCAGATGTGATTTTGCTAATGTCGCAGACTCGAGAAGCGGAACCACGAAAAAGGCTAAGATAATAGCTGTGAAGAACAATCCTGCAAATCCTTTCTTCGCAAGGCGGAATATAACAACAAAAGGGGCAGTGATAGAGACTGAAATTGGAGATGCGGTGGTTACAAGCAGACCGGGTCAGGATGGCGTAGTAAATGCGAAACTGATTTGAGGGGGGGAAGGAAAAATACCATTTATGCCCGTACGATAGATAAAAAAAAGATATACTGTGCGACCACATAGTTATCGAGCGTAAGTGGTATCCAGGGTAAGATGTACAAATTAGTAGGTACAATTTCCGGTGAAGTGGGACTGCACGAATTCGAATTTATCGTGGGTGGAGAAGTAAGAAGAAATGAGTACGTAAAAGTATGGAGCGAAACAGATGGGTGGATACTGGGAAGAGTGATATCAATAGTGGATGCAGTGAAAAAAAAAGCTACTGCGGAAATCATAGGTTATAAAGACGAGAGAGGATTTTTAATGCAGCCAAAGAGCACTTTCTCGCGTGATGAGAAGGTGTTCAAAGCGGACCAGGCTTTCATCATGGACACATTAGGGCTCAAATCAGGTGGAATTCATTTAGGTATGCTTGACGGGCGCAATATACCGGTATATCTGAGGAAAGAGGAACTTATCCAGAAACATTGCAGCATATTAGCGAAGACTGGCAGTGGGAAATCATATACCGCGGGTGTGCTAATCGAGGAGTTGCTTGATAAGAATGTCCCTTTGCTTATAATTGACCCTCATGGCGAATATCTCGCGTTGAAATACGAGAACAGGAGTGAAGAGGAGAGAAAACAGATGGATAAATTTGGCATCACTCCCAAAGGCTATGCCTCTAAGGTCGTGGTTTACACGCCATCGAATTTTTCCATAAACCCCGCTGCTGATAAGTTATTTCGCATAGATGGCATAAATTTGAGTGTGAATGAATTATATGACCTGTTCTCCCTGTCTGATGCACAATTAGGTGTTTTATACCAGTGTATAAATGGAATAAAGGAGGAAAAGGAGTTTTATACTATCGAAGATATTATTAAGAAGGTATCAGAGAGCAAAAGCAGTGCTAAATGGAGAATTATTCACTTCCTGGAGAGAATCCGGGAGACTGGTATATTATCTGACAGCCCAACTCGCATAGAAGAGCTCGTGAAGGTGGGTAAAGCATCAATAATAGATATGAAAGGAGCGGAGCCGAAATTACAGCAATTGATCGTCTACCGCATTTGCAAAGAGGTATTTGAAGGTAGGAAGATGGGAAAGATACCACCTTTTATGCTCGTTATCGAGGAGGCACACAACTTCTGCCCTGAGCGTGGATTTGAAAAGGCGGTCAGCTCAAATATTTTGAGAACCATCGCTTCAGAGGGTAGGAAATTCGGGCTGGGGCTGCTGGTTATCTCGCAAAGACCTGCACGTGTGGATAAGAACGTTATTTCTCAGTGCAATACACAGATAATCCTGCGTGTAACGAATCCAAATGACATCAGGGCATTAAGCAGAGGGTTGGAGTTCATGAGCAGTGAGATGGAGGAGGAAATCAAAAGAATACCGCAGGGTGTTGCACTACTTTCGAGTCCGAGCATAGAAATGCCTATACTGGTTGACGTACGTGTGCGGAGAAGTGAACACGGCGGTAGAGCAGCGGAAATGGAAGGAGAGGAGAAAAAAGAGGCGGTACCGAATAGGGAAGAGTGTAATGTAAGAGAAAGTGAGGGAAGGAAAAGCATGCTTACAAGGCTGCTGGGTGAATGAGGTATAGACGCGGTGTTTCCGCCAAAAACGTTTATAAAGCGAAATAATCATTTAAAAATAAAATGAAACTCGAAGCGTTCACCATAAAAAGTAAGTGAAGACATAGGTGTAATAAGAGAGGACATAGGCGAAATAAAGGATGCACTACTCATTATAACTGGGATAAGGGAATATTAAAATCCAAAACCAAGTCCTAATCGATTCTCCCAACAGGCATTATATATAGTGGTTCCTCTTGCTCTTCTGCATTCACGATTTCTTTTACTTTATCGCCAACGAATGCTCCTATGACGAAAGTTCCGAGGTCTAAGGAAACTGCTTGCAAATAAACATTTTGCGCTGCGTGCCCGGCTTCCATGTGCACATACCTTATCCCTCTTAAATAGCTCGCTCCCGTTCGTTCTTCATAGACGGGTGTTTTGTACTTCGCTGTTGTTCGCTCATAAACCGCAGTGAATACGATACTTACGGCAGCATTTCTTACGTGTTCCTGGTTCGGTCCGATTGCAGCTTTTGCAAGTTCTCCTCTTTTATCCCCATCCAACACTTTTTCAAGTTCATGCTCTTCCGGTCTATACTTATAAACGCCTTTGTCAAACCATTCTACGCTGCCTACAACCAGGTACAACTCAAGGGGATATAATGCACCTGCGGAAGGTGCTGTTCTTCCTCCCCAAGGCGAGGTAATACCTTGAGCAGCCCAAAGTAGCTGCGACACCTCTTCGATGGTTAAATTCTCATCCGAATAAGTTCTTATTGATCTTCTTTTTAATAATGCCTCTTCAACCGAGATATTGCTCTTATAAATCGGTTCAGGGAGTTTTATCCTTTCCCCAACTTCTATTTTCTTCACGCCTATGCGTTTCTTTTCCACTGAGGGTTCGGGTTTATACGAGATAATAAGAATTGTAGTTAGTACTATTGCTACAACTATGACTGATATTGTTTTATTCATCTATCTTGTATTCTACTTGTACTCTCTCCTTGCCCTCCCCCTTCTCTTTCTCTTTCACAAGCTAACCTTAAGCTCTTCCTTCATCGTCTTTAGCACGAGCTCTGCATCCACACTTTCCACACCCTCTATCTTCTTCTTTTTCTCGATTACCGTTCCACATTTATCATGACCTGTGCATTTAGAGATGACGAGCAGGTCAAAATCACCGGTTACGTGGTGAACACAACAACTTTCATCCAGTTTCGCTATCTCTTTACCCACCTCTTCCACACTGTATCCTGGCTTGGTTTTTATCTTCGTGATTAACGTAACCATGCCGAGTTCAGAGGTATTGAGAACCGCAGTATAACCGCAGATAATGCCTTTTTTCGTTAGCCTTTTCACTCTCTCGCTTACAGTTGCAGTGCTTACACCTATTTTGCGCGCAATCTTCGTGAAAGAACTACGAGAATCCAACTGCAGTTCTCTCAATATCTTCTTATCTAAATCATCCATTTTTTTATCCCGCTTTATATTCATTAAGGGCGAATTTCAGCGTCTTTTTTGCTAAACAAACGCAATGAATCTTCTGATTTGGAATAGCACCAAGCCAGTCTATTACATCCTCCTCTTCTATCTTCTCCGCTTGCTCCACCGTCTTCCCCTTTATCATCTCTGTGATAGCAGACCCGGCTGCAAAAGCGCCCGCACACCCTATTGCTTGAAATTTAGCATCCTTTATCTCTTTTGACCCCGGCACGATTGTCAGGAAAATCTCCATTGTGTCCCCACACGGACCGGTATAAACAAAATAAGCGTCGGGGTCCTCTATTTTTCCTACATTCACTTTCTCGAGGAAGTATTCTATCGCCGTACTTGAATATCCCGATCTCTTTAGCAGTTTTTTTATATCCTCTTTACTTGACATATCTTGATAATTTGCATCTTTATATTATATAAAACTTGATGGTTTTTAACGATTATAAAAAGATTAGCATAGATTTTTAAACAAAATGGAGGATTCGACTTTCACCTGATAATTCTGTCAAACGCTTGCGAAAGCAAATCGATCCCTCGTAGATGAGTTTTTCATTTCTTTTTACACCACATCCTCCAAATCTTCCAGGAACATCTTCACCGTTTCTTCCTTCACATGCGGCATTATCACCAATCGAAGTGCTTTTGGCACTCTTGTTACGGAAACTCGCCATCCCTTCCCTTCCAACGCATTCGCTACCTTCTCTACCTCTTCAACACTCAACGTTACCACGTTCATAACAGGCTCTATCACTGGAGAAATGCCTATCTTCCTCGCACCACTCACTAACATCCTCGTTAGTCTCATACATTCCCCTACAATTTCCCTTAGTCCTTCTCTACCAAGATATTTGAGAACCGCGTAAGTAGCCGCTGCTGATGCACCACTTCTTGTCCCTATCAACGAGCACTGCTCTTTTGTCGTTAAATAAGGCGTAGATACCGCTAACTCGTATAGATACGATTCTTCTCGAAACAAAATACATCCTGCGGGAATTGTGCTCATACCCATCTTATGCGGGTCTATTGAGATAGACGATACACCATCAAGCGAGAAATCGAACTCATACTTCTCATCTAAAAACGGAATTACGAAACCTCCGAAGGCAGCGTCAACGTGCAAGAAAATGTTTTTTTCACGAGCAAATTCCGAAATCTCCTTTATTGGATCTATCTGCCCAAATTCAGTCGTACCTGCTATTCCTACCACGCATATCGTTTTGTCATCTATCAATTCTTCCAGCGAGTTCACATCCATTCTCAACTCCTCATCCAGAGCTGCTTTACGCACTTCTATCTTCAAAATATCCGCAATTTTATCAAACGAGAAATGTGCTGTCTCTGGAACGATTATGTTCATCCCGCGCAGTCCCTCTCTCCTTTTCCTGTTCCTTATCGCGTGTATCGCCTGTATATTCGATTCTGTTCCGCCAGTGGAGATATATCCATAGGCGTGCTCATTTCCCAACAGTGCACCTATCATCCTTATCGCTTCATCCTCCATCTCCTTTGTCCCTGGAAATAGCCCGGGATCTCCTAAATTCGATTCCAGGAACATCCTATGTGCGTGCGCCGCTATTTCATGTGGATATGTGCACATCGAGCTCAAGATTTTATCATACGCTATGTCCTTCCGCTTCTTCTCATGAAGCAACGACTCTATCCCCTCTCTACTCATACCTCGCTCTTCCATTTTTATCGCCTCGAGAACAACTTTGAGAGCAGTGTCTTCTTTGTTTCGCACATCTCTTCGAAGACGCAATTATCACAGGGTGCATTCTCACCTTTCTCCGGAAAAACACCTCCTTTTATCCGTTTTACTCGTTTCAATATCTGCAAAGCAAGCGCTTTGTCCCTTCTTCTTATCTGCGATTCCCTGAACTCAGCAGTCCTTATATATTCTACAAACCCTCTTTTTACCGTTGTTCCGAACTCTTCTTCGATAAGCATTGCATACGCCGCTAACTGAACCCTATCGCTTTTCCATACGCTGTATTCAGGGCATTTACCCGTTTTTATCATGCAAGGTATAACTTCCTCACCTGCTCTTATCAGCTTGTCCACGCTGCCGCTCATGCCCAACTTTCCCGATACCATCGTATGTTCCCTCTCGTAGCCATGAGTTTTCTCCAACTTTAACAGTCCGTTTTCATTCCTTATCTTCCTTAACCATTCATCCACATTCATGCTCTGGCTGCGAATGAAATCTGTTTTTACCGCCTCAAAGAAATTCTTCTCCACACCTTTCAGTTCTTCCTTATATATCCATTCTACACCATCCACTATACCTTCAATTACTCTTTTTACATCCTCTTCATCATCCTTCATACCACGAATTGTATGCAAATTGAATGCTAACTCCTTCAGCAGAATAGACTCAATTCTTTCTTTTCCCTTTGCTATTCCTTGCTGCTCATGTCCTCTTGCGCTGAAATACACCAGCCGGGGACATATCAAATATTGTGTTAAATCAGAAACTTTAACTTTAATTTGGGAGTCCTGTTCTTGTTCCATCACATTAGTTTATTATACTTATGTTTTATTTTATTGTTTGATTTGATATTATAACATGGATAATACAAAGGAGGAAATAAAGAAAAAATGTTTGAGGCTAAGGTAGATGCAAACGTGCTGAGAGAATGCATAGAGTCAATTACAGCAATAGTGGATGAAGGGAAGTTAAAAATAGCAGAAGATGGTTTAAAACTCCGGGCTGTTGACCCTGCAAATGTGGCAATGGTCTCTTTTGAATTGCAAAGCGATGCTTTTGACGAATTCAGGTTTGTGGCAAAGGAACCAGGCGCTGAAAGTGAAGCCGAAGCCACGACTGAATCCAGGGCTGAGACGGAAATAGGCATAGATTTCGTGAAGTTGCTTGGCATCCTCGGAATAGGTGGGAGGGAAGAGGTCGAGTTGGAGCTGGACGAGCATGCACAAAAATTGTTCACCAGGATGGGTAGTCTCGCATATACTATCTCCTTGCTTGACCCCTCTTCACTGAGGAAAGAGCCAAAGGTTCCGGAACTTGAGTTCCCTGTGCAGGTAATCATCGAAACAGAAGAGTTCAGAAGAACCATACGCGCCGCTGAAAAGATAGGTGACCACATAGTACTTGGTGTAGATGGCGAGGTATTCTATATGGAGGCAGAGGGGGAGATGGATAAGTTGAGGTTAGGGTTGCGAAAGGAGCAATTGATACATCTGACACCCGGGACGCTTCATTCTTTATACTCGCTGGACTACATCTCGGCAATGAGCAAGGGGATGAGCCATGCGGAGAATATAACGCTCAACCTCGGTAAGGATTATCCGCTGCAAATAGAGTTTGAAGTAGCAGAGGGCAAAGGAAAAGTTAGTTATTTGCTGGCTCCGAGAATAGAGTCGGAATAAAGGGTGAGGAGATTGGAAGATGTAGTATCAAAGAGAGGACTATATAAAGTAGAATGCACAATAAATATTAAGAGGGAGAAATGAGAAGTATCCTTGTAGAACCTGCTCAAGGTGAACTCACTGTTAGAAAGGTAAATATTTTGAAATCGCCCAAAAAAGGAGGTTCTTCTGATATGGATGCCATCCCATATACCGAAGAGCTTGGTATTGAAATCCTTGAAAATATACAGCCTATACAGTTTACGCTCAACATTAATGAACATATCCATCGCTGGGCGCCGTATGTGCAGGGATTTTCAGCTTCTTTTGTTCAGTCCATATTAGATCGGTATAAAAAGGAATATAATAACCCCGTTGTCCTCGACCCTTTTGCTGGCTGTGGTACTGTTTTAGTCCAGGCAAAACTGAATGGTTACAGGTCCTTTGGAACGGAATTAAATCCCTTTCTACAATTCATCGCCGATAGCAAACTCAACTGCTGGGATATTTCTCCCAATTATTTACTGAAGATATATAATGATCTGCCCAGAGACAACCGTTCTTCAGCACCTTCTTTTCTAAAGTCAAGTTCTCATTTTAATAAAGGGGTATTACGTAATTTAGAGATTCTTAAGGGTGGAATTGAGTCAATAGAAGCTAAAAACGAAAAACAAAGAAAAGTAAAAGACTTGCTTAAATTAGCTTTTTCTTCAATCCTGATTGATTGCAGCAACATGAAACGAACTCCATGTTTGGGATATTACAAAAATAAGAAGGTATATGATACAGCTCCGTATGTTCTATTAGATAAGAAGATACGTGATATTGCTAATGACTTGAGGTTAATACAATCTCAGTATAAAGATTTTATAAACACAGAAAGCAAGGTCATCGTAGCAAACGCAATGGATTTTAAGCACATCAATAAATTTGATTTGATTATCACCTCTCCCCCATACATGAACGGTTTGGACTATGTAATAAACTACAAGATAGAAATGGGGTGGCTTGGATTTGTAGAAAATCACAAGGAGTTAAAGAGGATAAAGGATGAGATGGTTGTCTGTGATAATGTCTCAAAAGGATTGATAAAAGAGTTTTGTAAGTCAGGTTCAACATATTCAAATGACTGGATAGAGAAAATTAAAGCCGCGATTGAAAAGAACATTGAGAAGAGGGGACATTATAGAAGAACGGATATGCCATATATAGTTCATAAGTACTTCGATGATTTGTATAAGGTGATGAAGAATGTTATCCCTTCTTTAAATTCAGGCGGGAGATTCATTTTAGTTGTTGGTGATAGTCTAATAGCAGATGTATATATTCCTACGGATTTACTGATAGCTAAAATAGGATCGGATTTGGGTCTTGATATAGAGAGAATAGAAAAGGCGAGAGAGCGTCG
>JAODGF010000141.1 GCA_025464645.1 Methanosarcinales archaeon | reverse complement strand
GCAGGGGAAGTCGTAACATCGCGCTTTGGGTATAGCTGCTTCCTCCCCTCCTTATCCCCGTGAATAGCTTCTTTCAGTCTCAAATCCGCCCTGCCTTCGTGCATAGAATTCATGTCCCAATCTTCAGAGGCAATATGCAAGAAACTGTCTCCACTTTCCTTTTCAAGAATCAGTGTTATTTCCTCTTCTTTTGTTTCCTTTTCCTCTCCTTCTTTTATTTTTATCTCTCCGATGATTTTATCACCATCCGAAAGCCCAAACAGGAAGACAGATGGGACGGAAACAAAAAATCCGCTTGACCCCGCGGGCATATCACCGTCCCTTTTTCGGATGAGCGTATCGTTTACAATGAGTGCCATTTTTTCTCCTCCATATCTTTTAATTCATTCATACTTTTCCTTTTTCGGTTAAGTTTTCGATCACAACCATACTTTATTCTAGACCTCTTAAGGCCTTTAAGGAAATAATCGGCTGGGTCTTGAGGTTGACGCTTTTCGGTTTCCGCGATGAGTTTCTCTAAGACACGGATGGGGTAATGATAAGTAACTCTTTTAGCTAACCCTATCCCGAGACCAAATTTATATAAGGTACTCTGAACACCCTTCTCCCTTGCATAATGCGAAATTTCTTTTTTATGCTTCATTAGAAGATTGTACCCTTTTTAGAAAAAGAAAAGATTCAATCTATCAATAGCAGGCCGAAAAGGGTTATTTTTTGATACGGCGATGTGAACACTTCTGCTTCGTACCCTACCCTCCTCACGGTCTTGAAAACATCTATTCCACACGCTTCCATTGATGGTCTTGCACGGTCTTGATGTTCACAAAACCTCTTTGGTGCCTGGTCAAGGAGTTTATCTTGCTCCGGTATGCATGGGTCACAGTAAGAGCAGGGGAGCGCATCCATTGCAAATGCCTTATAATATCCTGACAGGTATGAGTGTCTTTCTAATTCAAACATTGTATCACTTATCTTCTTGATGGCATCCCAGAGGAAATGGTGAAGATGGCGAGGAGAGACATCTAAATTGGGTTGCACATCCTCAAATCTTGCGATAAGCGCTTTTTCATACCCTTTTATGAGTTTCCTCGTCTCTTCTGGCGTTGGTGTATAGGGTGGGCATGTCAGATGCTTACCATAGCCTCTACATCCATACCTGCATTTCCATCGCACCCAATCATCTACTTCTATTTCATTTGCTGGAATAAGTTTGAAATCCTCGTGTATGCTTCTTAATTCATGTAACAGTGCATCTAAATCTTTCTTCATCTCTCCAATATTTTATTTTCCCTTGCATAATATAAAATTTTGATTTTGCTTCTCTTGGAAGAGGAAAGATGAGATAAAAATTTAATTCAGAAGCAGGGATTGACCTCATAGGTTACATCCTTTTCCTTCAAGCCGAGAACAAAAGAAAAATGAGGGTTGATCAATCCAGCAGCTTTAAATTCTGCGATTAATACGCCTGTTCTATCCTCCATGCCAAATCTTGATGCGATACATTTAATTTCCATTGCTCTTATTTTTCCATATCGGGCATTTCGCTTTATTTCCTTAAAAAATTCAGGCATTATCCCCCATAAAGGCTCTTTTATCCTCTTGAAATACGCGTGTATAGCATATTCGGGCTCCCATGATCCTGTTTCACAACCCCTTTTCGCTGCTTCTCTAACCACCTGTGGAATATAGTATTTCTCATCTCTAAACAGATATTCACTGCTTTTCCAGCTCAAATCTTTTCCTTCTGGGATGATTAACCACCTTTCACTTGCAATAAGTATGGCATCCTCAGCATTTTCACCTACTAATCGCCTTATGTGCTCATACGGGATATCGCTATTACTATTAAGGGATTCGTAAAGAATATCCGCTATATAAGCCACGTAATCGGATATAGGAATCTGCCTTATAGCATTTCTTAAATTTTCCTTCTCTTTTGATTTCACCTATCCCTGTTCGTTTTCCTTTCCAAGAAATCAGCAAGCTCTCCAATACCCTTCAATTCAAAATCAAGCGCTTCACCAACTAAACAATTTCTAAATACCTTTTTATCCGCTGGTATGACCGATACAACCTTATTTTTATCCACCGAATCAAGAAGAAACTTCGCAGTTTCTTCATCTGTCTTGTTCAAAACATGATATAACGGTTTACCTGCCTCCTCAGCGATTTTAGTTACCTTCTCGGCAAGCCTGATTGATTCCTGAGAGGGGTCAATGACCATTAGAATAAGGTCACAGCCTGTTTCTACACCTCTTCCAAAGTGCTCTACCCCTGCATCGGTATCAACAAGTGCAAATTCTCCTTTATTTAACTTGAGCATGCGCAAGAAATCCGCGGATAAAGCATTAAAGGGGCATGCGCAACCCTCGCCGAAATCGCGAATCTTACCTATCGCAAGCAGACTTACCCCTCCCTTTTTGCTCATGTAATCCTCCGGTATGTCTCTCGCTCTTATCCCTCCTGCGAAAGCGCTGAATCTTTCCCCTTCCCCTTTCATGGACTTCAATAGTTTCTCTGCAACCATTCTCTTACCGCCAAAATATATTGCGAAATCCTTTGGAAGCTCCATTCCTAATTGACTATGCAGTCCGAAGTTTGATTCGTCATTATCCACTACGATAACTTTATATCCCCTCTTTGCAAGTTCTAATGCAAGCAGAGCAGTTACTGAACTTTTTCCACAGCCACCTTTACCACATATCAGGATTTTCAT
>JAODGF010000140.1 GCA_025464645.1 Methanosarcinales archaeon | reverse complement strand
TACCCCAGATACCATCCACGGCAAGTAAAACAAAATTGTCGTTATCAACTTTAAGCACCGCGGCATCTTCCCCAAATCCCATTATCGTTCGACTTCCTACGCGATCTGAATTCCCAAGCCTTTTTACAAGGTCACTTATAGCCCTTTTTCGCTTCACTCCATCGAAGTTTCTCAGTCGCTCTGCCAGCGATTCCAAATCTCCGCCTTCTTCTGCGCTATCCATTTTTATCCCCTCAACCTATCTCTTCTATTATTTCCTTTACCTCACCTATATCATTTATCCTGAAATCAGCAACCTCAAAAAGCTTGCCAGGTCTATCTGCTGCTTCCTGCAGCGATAGCACCGCGATATCCGCCTCCCACATCGCAAGATAATCATTCCTATCATCCCCAACCATCATCACCTTATGCTCTTTCTTCAACTCTCTTACCAAATCCCTCTTATCCTCTGGCTTCATCATTCCAAATATATTGTCCGCAGGTATGTAAGGTAAATAAGCGGTCATTTCCTCGCCTTCTATCCTATCCCCGGATGCAAGAAATAGCGAGATGTCCCTCTCGCGCAATTCTTTAAGCAGTTTGAGCGTGCCAGGGAAGAAATGTATGCCCCCGGCAATCACGTATTTTATCTTCTTCGATGCCATATCCACAATCAAGCCCACCCCTATTATTGGGAGGATATCACACCTCCTTAAAAGGGACATCGTTTCATGCACATCTCCCAACTTAGCCCCTTTATCCCTCAAAATTGTTTCCACTACTTCTCTGTCACTAATTCCTTTTTTCTTATAAACCACCTTATTTTCTATTTTTTTCTCGCGCATCACGTCAGAGAGAATCTTAGAAGGTTCTTCTTCTTTCAGCGTTTCCTCGTATCTCGTCTTTAAAATGGTCATCGCACCTCTTTCGAGTCCTTCTGTGCAGGTTATTCCCGAGACCCTACTGCGTTTTGTCAATCCTCTCTCTATATCTTTTATGATTCTGAAAGGTGCGTATAACACACCGGCGCCGTCAAAAACAACCGCTAACTTTGACATTCCAATTCTTTACCCCCTTCTATACCTACTCCTTACCAAAGAGAAACAACTATTTCTGATAAAACTTTTCTCTATAAAGACTTAATAGAAAGGTGATGATAAAATGATGCAAGACCTGGTAACAGAGAGGTGGGAGGACTTTCTGAAGCGGTATTACTGGAATGAGCTTATAGAACTGTCAAATTCTTATCCAGAAAAGCGTAGTTTGTTTGTTAAATTCTCTGACATGGACATATATGACCCGAACATTGCAGATATGCTTTTAGAAGACCCAGATGTAGCAATAGAAGCGGCAGTGAGGGCTTTGAGGGAAATAGATATTCCTACTGGTGTTACACTCGATGAAGCCAATCTTCGTATAATAAAGCTACCGAGAAAGGTGAAGATACGGGACATTCGTAGCATTGACATAGGTAAGCTGGTGAGCATAGAGGGGTTGGTAACAAAGGCAACGGAGGTAAGACCGCGGGTAGTAGAAGCGGTATTTGAATGCCCTTTTTGCGGGCATATCTTCTCGGTGGAGCAAAGCGGAAGGCAGTTCAAAGAGCCGAGGGAGTGCGAGCGTGAAAGTGGTGGATGTGGTAGAAAAGTGCAACGGTTCAAGTTATTGGTGGATAAGTGCAAATTCGCAAACGCGCAAAAGATAAGGTTACAGGAATCGCCAGAGGAATTAAGAGGTGGAGAATTACCACAATCAATAGACGTTAATCTGGAAGACGACATTTCGGGTGTGGTATCGCCCGGCGATCGGGTTATTGTTATCGGTATTCTCAGGTCATATCAACGCACGACACAATTTGGGAAGACGCCTTTCTTCGATATATACCTGGATGGCAATTCGTTGGAGATAAAGGAGGAGGAGTTTGAAGAGATAGAGATAACCGAGGAAGATGAGCGAGAAATAATGGAGCTCAAGAATCAGCCTGATGTATATGAGAAGCTCATAAGAAGCATTGCGCCCTCTATATATGGCTATGAGGAAATAAAAGAAGCGATGGTACTCCAATTATTTGCAGGAATTCCAAAAGAGTTGCCAGATGAGACAAGGGTGAGGGGAGACATACACCTGCTACTCGTTGGTGATCCGGGAGTCGCAAAATGTGTCAGTGGAGACACAAAGATACTTCTTTCAGATGGTTCTGTGCAGGAGATAAGAGCCATAGTGGATGGTGAAGCATCCAAAAAAATAAGCGGGTTTGTAGATGATGGTGTATATATAGAAACTAACCATGATTTGGTTTCTTTGGGTTTAAACGCTAAAACAGTGTTTTCAAAAGGGGATTTGCTCTGGAAGCGTGGGGCTACACCAAAAATGTATCGCATCCTGACGAGTTCAGGGAAAGAAATAAAAGTCACACCAACACACCCCTTTTTTGTATGTGGTGAAGATGCGCATCTAAGGAAAAAGAAGGCAGAGGATTTGAAAGAAGGGGAATTTATAGCAACACCAAGAAAAATAGATGTTTTTGGCACACCACAGCCTTTAAACATCACTTATAGACAGTCAAGAGCGAGAAATGCGGTGAGGTTAAAGCTGCCCAGCCATACTACACCCGATTTTTGGCGATTTATAGGATTGTTTATCGCAGAGGGGTATTTGGAATTAAAGGTGCAAAACGGCTATCCGCAGTGCACGGCTTTTTTTACCAACAACAATCCACAGCTGTTAGAAGAGTATCGAGCATTTGCAAAAAAGTTGGGATTGAATCCCTCATATAGGGATTCACATAAAGGCAATTCAGCGAAGGAAATAAATATTTCAGGAATAGAGTTTGGTACGTTCCTGGAAAATTTAGGTACCGCCGGTCCATCGGGGTCAAAAATAGTGCCAGAGCTTCTTTTCAAGTGTTCAAAGGGAGAGATTGCCGCTTTTCTTTCCGCTTTGTTTGATGACGAAGGGACTGTTTCCCTGAAACATAGGATGATAGTAATAACCTCTGCGTCTAAGGAATTGCTATCACAAGTCCAACATCTGCTCTTAAGATTGGGGATACATTCCCAGCTTCACCCAACCTCGGCTAAGGCAACAAATACACGGCATCCAAAGAAAAAAGAGTATTATAGACTGAGTATAACAGGTGAGGATATTATAAACTTCAAGACCGAGGTGGGGTTTACCGTAGGGGAAAAAAAAGATAAACTCAAAAAAATATCTAACTCACCTTGTATCCGCAATACAAATGTAGATGTTATTCCCAATCTTTCATCGCTACTGAAGGAGATAAGGATAAAATTAAGATTGACACAATTTGAGTGTGGAATTCCTAGAAGTAGTTATCAGCATTATGAGCGGGGAGATAGAAATCCGTCCAGATCTTCATTAAACCGCGTTGTTCAACAATTAGAAAAGAGAATAAACCGGCTTGCCAAAGTTCGAGAACAATTGCCCTCGTCCAAAATGGAAGATGTCATCGAACTCTTAAGTGCGCTCAAAACCATGGTAAATTCTGATATTTTCTGGGACCGAGTAGAAAAAATCGAGGATTTCGTATCCAAGGATGAATTCGTGTATGACATCCAGGTGCCAGTTTATCACAATTTTATAGCGAATGACATATACATCCATAACAGTCAATTGCTCACGTATCTGGTGAAATTAGCACCTCGGGGTTTATATACGGGTGGTAAGAGCAGCACTTCTGCTGGACTTACCGCAGCCGCGGTTAGAGATGAGTTTGGAGAAGGGCGCTGGACTTTAGAGGCTGGTGCTTTAGTGCTTGCAGATAAGGGAATAGCAGCAGTAGATGAGATAGACAAGATGGAAAAGAAAGATAGGGATGCGCTACACGAGGCGATGGAACAGCAAACGGTCTCGATAGCGAAGGCGGGTATAATGGCGAGGTTGAACTCACGCTGTGCTTTATTAGCTGCCGCGAATCCTAAATACGGACGTTTTGATAAATACACGGCGATTTCGGAGCAGATAAATATGCCGCCCACGCTAATGTCGAGATTTGACCTTATTTTTACCATGATGGACCGCCCAAATGAAGAGATGGACACAAAGACTGCGGAACATATATTAGAAACGCATTACGCGGGTGAACTGCATGCAAGGCTTGAGAACATAGGTAAAGTGGAGGAAGCAGAAAAAGAGCATTTCAAAGCGGCAATGCAAACAATGGAGCCGGCGGTACCCGTAGATTTATTAAGGAAATACATTGCATGGAGCAAGAGGAATGTATTTCCTGTGATGACCGAGGAAGCGAAGAACAAGTTCCTGGATTTCTATATCGGGCTTCGCAGGCAGGGATATGAAGACGAGGATGCACCTGTTCCTGTAACGGCACGGCAGTTAGAAGCGTTAATCAGGTTGGGTGAGGCGAGAGCACGGGCCAGGCTAAGTGATAAAATAACGGCTGAGGATGCTGAACGTGTAATTAACGTGGTTACATACTGTTTGAAACGTGTTTTTGTTGATCCGGAAACAGGCAAGCTGGATACTGATTGGATAACCGTTGGCACAACTAAAACACGGCGGGACCGAGCAAGGTCTGTGAGGGAGATAATAAAGGAGTTGGAGAAGGAATACGGGGATGAAGTGCCGATAGAAGAGGTGCTTGACCTCGCAGAGGAGGAGGGGATGGAAAGAGAAAAGGCTGAGGATATAATAGAGGTGATGAAGCGAGATGGGATACTGTTTGCGCCGGGAAGCGGTGTGATTAAATTTGTGAGGTGATTTTTTAAATCATGTCACGGGATTAAACCATGGGAAAATGACAGGTATATTAATTGTTTTTGAAGGGATTGATAGTTCAGGGAAGGAAACACAATCAAGACTTCTTGAAAGGGAGTTATCGAAGAGAGGATTTCCAGTGGCACTGTTCTCATACCCTGATTACGAGTCAGAATATGGAAAAATAATAAAGAAGTTTTTGGAAGGAAAAATCAACTTAAATCCGGATGAGCAATTTTTGCTGTACTTATTAGATATAGCGAAAGATAAGGAAAAGGTAAGACAAAAGCTTCAAAACGAGTATGTTGTGATTATGGACAGGTATTTTTTATCTACCATTGCATATCAATGTGCAAATCATTTCGATTATGAAGCAGCGAAGAAGATGATAAAATTGATAAACCTGCCTGTGCCCTCTATTGTTTTTTATCTTGAAATACCCATTGATATCGCACAACGAAGAAAAAATAAGCAGAAAGGTATGGGAGATAGATTTGAAATGGATGTTGAGTTTCTCGGAAAAGTTATTAGATTTTATGAAAAAATGATGGAGGAACGTTTCCTTACATCTAACTGGGTGAAACTGAACAGTGAAGATAAGCCAGAATCAATAAATAGAAAGATCCTTTTACGAATAGAAGAGTTAATTAACAGATGAAAAGAGGAATTAAATAGTTCGGGTTATCAGATATTTCTTCCAATGGTCAATTTCCTGAATTAATTTTTCTTCATCCCTATACAAGTTGTGGCGATATAATTCCAGCAGTCGGAACTTCTTCCGAATCCTCAAGCAGGGACGTACAATCGAATATCCGAGAGGTTAAATGGACTTTCAGGACCTGACCAGCCATTTAACACGT
>JAODGF010000023.1:26957-27139 GCA_025464645.1 Methanosarcinales archaeon | reverse complement strand
GTCAGGCACGTAAATCGTTGCCGCAGATGAAGAAGATTCTACCTCCCTTTCACGGACATCCCCGGCGGAAGGCATCGCCGCGCAACTTCCAACCACCACCAAAATCAGTAAAACCGCCAATATCTTATAAACACCTTTATCCTTCATTTTCTCTTCACCTATCTATTTTTAAAAAGTGCAAA
>JAODGF010000023.1:0-26858 GCA_025464645.1 Methanosarcinales archaeon | reverse complement strand
ATGAAGAAAATATTCCACCTCGCGGACACGCACATAGGCTACTCGGCATATCGAAGGATAGACGAAGCGACAGGACTGAATCAACGAGAAGTGGACACCTATGAAGCGTTCAAGCAATTTGTAGATTATGCGTTGCAGGAAAAGCCGGATGCCATAATACATGCAGGCGACCTATTTGATTCCGTGCGCCCGACGAATCGCGCTATTTCTTTCGTTCTTGGGCAATTAATAAGATTAAGTGAAGCAGGCATCCCTTTTGTAGTGATTTCAGGTAATCACGAAACGCCTCGTTTGAAGGAAACGGGTAGTGTATTCAGCCTGTTTGAGCATATTCCCGAAGTTCACTTGGTTTATGAAAACAAATACGAAATTGTTGAAATTGACGACTTAAAAATCCATGCGGTTCCTCATTGCGATGATATTGAAGGCGAGAAAAAGAAGATTAGTAACAACCCGGATGGATTAAATATCGCACTGCTCCATGCAAGCGTTCTCGGTGTTGGACTGCCAGTCTTTACAATGGGCGAATTCAACGAGCAAGTAGTTAATATTGACGACTTAACGAATTTCGATTATCTCGCGTTGGGGCATTTTCATGGTTGCACGAGGGTACGAGCCAACGCTTACTATGCGGGTTCAACCGAAAGGTTCAGCTTCAACGAAGTGAACGACAATAAAGGCTTCTTAGAAGTCAGATTGACTGCAAGCGGCGTAAGAGAAGTCATATTTCACAACTTAAGAACAAGAGAGATGGTGGATTTGGAGCCGATAGTTTGTAGCAATCTTGATGAGCGGGAGATAAAAAGAGCGATAAAACGCCGTATCCTGGAATGCAATCCCAAAGACAAAGTAGTAAGGTTAAAAGTGCAGGATATACCTATGCACGTCTATCACTCGCTGGATTTTGACGAACTCAAGCGGATGACGAAATCTGCCGTTCATTTCGAGATAAAATACGAATTCCAGAGAGATAATGAGTCATTTTCTGCTGAACATCCCGCTTTTCATTCTTTACATACTGAGTTCGAGCGCTTTATCCGCAAGTACACGATAGGGGCGCATATAGATAAAGCAAGGCTAAAGGAGTTAGGGATGAAGTATATGCAGGAGTGGGAAGAGGGTGGTGATGAAGAGTGAAAAATCAGTTATTTAAAAGTCAAGGGGTAATATATATAATTTAAAAAAGGAGGTACAACTCGGGAGGGGCAAAATGAGATTAGACAGTAAGGATAGGGAAATTGTTGAAATGCTACAAAAAGACGCTACGTATGACGCAATAGCAGAGCGGTTGGGCATAACAGAAAGCGAAGTGGAGGAAAGGATTAGAAGGCTTTCTGACACCCGAACTAAGATTCTAATAGTTGATGACGAACTGGATACCCTGTTACCGCTAAAGAGGGCGTTGGAAATGGAGGACTTCAATGTTATCGAAGCTCAGGACGGTATCGAGGCACTGGAGAAGGTGAGAGCAGAGATTCCCGACCTCGTGCTCCTCGACCTGATGCTGCCCAAGCTAAATGGATTCGAGGTCTGCCAGCAGTTAAAGCGGGACGAAGCAACAAGTGCTACCCCGATAATTATGCTCACTGCAAAGGGCGAGACCTCTGACAAAATTGAGGGTATTGAAATTGGTGCGGATGATTATGTTACAAAACCATTTGACCTGGCTGAACTAAAAGCGAGGATAAAGGCAGTTCTGCGTAGAACCGCTCCCTGACTGAAAAGTTCTAAATTCAATTTGGAGTTCTATTACGAGCATGAAAGTAAAAAGGGATAACAGAGTGGTTATTCTTGTAATCTGCATCATCCTTATATGTGTTGTAACTTCGTTGGGTTTCAAGACCCACGGGGAAGTGGAGGAGATAGTCCAGGAACAATTCAATGAGCAGCAATTGTTGCTGGCGAGACAAGCGGCTCTGGGCATTGCGGGATTTGCTGACGAGCGTGTAACGATTATAGAAATACTCGCCCGCGATAGGTCTGGTGACGAAATTGCTAACCTTACACGGTGCTTTAAGACAATCTACGAGGAAACCAGCGGGTTTTATAGCATTGAGTTTATTGATGCGAATGGTGTGGTAGTATATGGTTACCCGGAATATCGTGCTCCGGTTGGGTATGACCTGTATGCAGAGAATAGAAGCAGCGCATTTGATTCGGCGAGGGATTTAAGAAAGACGAAAATTTCCAGTCCTACACCCCTGTTCGAGGGTGGCTTGGGCTCCTTCATCTGGGTTCCAGTATATAAAGGCGAAGAATTCAGGGGCGTCATCCTCGCCATTATACGAATGTCCACCATCACGGACCGATTCCTCGCGCCTATCATGCAGAACAGAACTGGATACGTGTATATGATAGATCATAACGGGAAATCGCTTTATGATGGAGCAAGAAGAGAAGCAATCGGTAAAAACTATATCAAGATGCTAAATGAGAATAGCACAAGCGAGGGCTGGCTGGAAATTCTCAACGAGCAGATTAACGGCTCTGAAGGGACTGCGGTTTACCTGAAAGAACGGGATAATGAATCGAAATCGGAACAAATCGTGGCGTATGCACCTGTCCGATGGCGTGACAAGATATGGTCTGTTGCTATATCGGTACCTGCAAGTGAGGTAGACCATTTGATACGCTCGGTTTATGCCAGGCAAATGATTTTTTTAGGCACAGTCATCGCAATCATCCTCGGCGGAAGCCTTGGATTGATCGCGATGTTCTCCAGATGGAACAAAACGCTGGAAGCGGAGGTAAAATCGAAAACCGGCGACATGATTCGAATGAACAAGGAACTTCTACTGGCGAATGAACGGCTCAAAGAACTGGACAAATTAAAATCTGACTTTGTCTCTATGGTGTCGCATGAACTCAAGACACCGCTTGCCGCTATGAGGACATCGGCACAGGTGCTTAATATGGGGGGCGCGGGGGAAGAGACGAAGCGAGAAATGATGGACATTATCCTCAGGAATATAGACCGTCAAACGAACCTTGTTAATGACCTGCTGGACCTGTCCAGAATAGAATCAGGCAGAATGGACCTGAAAATCGGAAGTGTGTCATTGGATTCTGTAATCGCGGATTCTATTGAAAGTGTGAAGCAGGCAGTTTCCGAAAAGGGCATAAAACTGAATGTTGAAATCCCAGAAGGCATCTCTTTGGTTAAGGGCGACAGAGAGAAACTTACTCAGGTGGTCATAAACCTCCTCAATAACGCGATTAAATTCACGCCGAGAAGCGGAGAAATCAGCATAAAAGCACGCGAGTTGAACGGGCAGGTGGAGGTAAAGGTCAGCGACACCGGGATTGGAATCCCTCCAGAGGATTTGGATAAAGTGTTCGACAAGTTTTATCAGGTTGACAGCACGCTGACCAGAGAAGCAGGTGGAACCGGTCTCGGACTTGCGATATGTAAAGGTATAATTGAAGCGCACAACGGGCATATATGGGCGGAGAGCGAGTTAGGAAGAGGGAGCACATTTATCTTTAGGCTGGCGAAATGTGGTTGATGAATCTAAGAGTAATCGAAAAAAACCGAAAGTCTTTTTAACTATTGTGCAAAAATTTGAATCCATGAATATTGAAATAGAAACGCTGTTGCTGTTAGCGATTGCGGGCGTAGCCGTGCTGTCCTCTTTAGCAGTGTTGCTTACCCGCGATAACTTCTACGCTTCGATGTTCATGTCCGCAACATTGGTAATGGTTGCGGGTATTTATGCCCTTTTCAACCTCCAGCCTGTTTTTGTTTTAATCGTGTTCATATTTGTGGGTGCGTTAGGAATAGTAACAATAGCACTCGCAGCAACTTACCGATTCGCCCCCGAGCGGCAAATTTCTGTGTTGTGGGCACTGCCAGTGATTATAACCGCTTTTATTCTCGGTTATTCCGTCCATATCTCCAACCTTGCTTCTCTTGAAAAGATTCAATTTGCGCTTCAGAAGTTTATAACGCCTGAATATCTATTGCTCATTTTATTCCTTACCGCGCTTATCATTCTGCTGATGCTCTCAGTGTTAAAAATGGGAATAGAAAAGGAGGAGGGAAGGAGCTGAATGCAAGGAATAGAGTTATCAATAATCTATGTAACGTCATTTGCAATCTTGCTTATGGGTTACTTCACCGCTATTTCAAGCAAGGACCTTATCAGACTTCTTATAGCGTTAGAACTGATGTTTGGTGCTGTATTCATGTCGCTAATCCCTCTTTTCTCCGCCATTAGTAATGCCGCTTTTGGTATCGCAATCATCACGATTTTCACGAGCAGCGGTGAACTTTTAGTTCTTATCGCTGCCATCGTAACGATGGACAGGGAGAGAAAGAATATTTACACGAGTTCTGTTACCATAGGAGGTGATAAATTATAATATGATTATGCTTTACTTCTTGCTCTTGCCCTTAATTGTGGTATTTATAGCACCTCTTTTAAGACCTAAAGGAGCTACTTATCTCTCTTCAGCCGCCTTTTTAATCCCTTTCTTTTCTATATTATACTGTATCTTCAAAGGCTGTCCTGCCGAGATTCACCTCATGAATTTCGCACCTCCGATAGGCGAGATTTACCTTAATTTCGACTTTATCTCAAATGCGTTTGGACTCACTATTTGTATTGTCTCCGCGATGGTCGCCCTTTTTGCGCTGCCCTACATGGAGCACAGGTTCGAGGAGATGGAGCTGAAAGTCGAGAGCGAATTCAGGAGATACATATTCTTATATGACTTTTATGCCGTTTCGATGTTGTGGCTCGTGTACAGTGGAAATCTCATCCTCTTGTACGTCTTCCTGGAGATTACGCTAATTACCGCTTTCCTGCTTATTTACAGCTATGGGTATGGAAATAGGAAATGGGTGGGGCTCCTATACTTAATCTGGTGTGCGATTGCCGGCGTTCTTACACTGGCGGGTTTCATTATTATCGCTTTTGAACCCTTGAACAATACGCTGGCGCTTAGTGGTATAACTACGGTCGGGAAACTTGCGTGGGCGTTTATTCTCGTTGGTATGTTAATAGAACTTCCCGTCTTAGGACCACATATATGGCTTCCCTGGGCACATGCAGAGGCTCCTACTCCGGTCAGTGCATTGCTAAGCCCGCTAACCGTGGGTCTGGCGGGTTATGTATTGCTGAGGACTGCTCTTATAGATTATTCATTTATTGAGGATTATCGGATGTACATCCTTGGTTATGCAATATTTTCAAGTATCTATGCCGGTTTTTCAGTCTTTAAGCAGACTGACTTCAAACGGCTGCTCGCATATTCCACGGTATCCCAAATGGGATATGTACTGGTAGCGCTCTGTCTCGGTCCTTTCGGGCTTATAGGTGTGGTTATACAGTATATGTCACATGCGTTCGGAAAGTCAATCTTGTTCTCCTCTGCGGGCGGCATTATTGCGGTCCATCATGGTCTGCGAGACCTTAATAAGATGGGTGGATTGCATGATTCCATTCCTGCAATCTCGAATGCCGCTGTTGTCGGGTTCCTGAATCTTGGCGGAATTCTGACAGTCGGCATGCTCGGCGAATTTTTCATATTAAGAGGTGTTGTGGATACTTTCCTCAGACCGGAATCCCCCTCATTCCTTGGCTGGACAGGGAGTTTACCCATTATCCTGGCAGTAATATTCATGTTCATCCTCTCGGTTTGGTATGGCTTCTGGACGATAAGGAAAGTCTTCTATGGTAAGCCGAAGGATACGAAGAGACTTGAAATAAGTAGATACTTTTATGTTCCTCTTTTTATCATCGGTATTTTTTCGGTGTTGTTATTGTTCCCACCGTTGTCAACGATGTTAATTCAAGGGCTTAATGCAATTCCAGGGTTAGGAGGTGTTGTACCATGATAGACGATAGAATTGTCTTCCTATTGCTTTTCTTAGCTCCGGTTGTCAGCAGTATTCCTATTGCTCTGGCATACAAAAGTAAAGGGTGGACGGAGAAGCTGCCCTATCTTTCGGTCTTCGGTATCTTCATCTCGGTATTAATGAGCCTCTACATCTTCTTCGTTTTCCCTGAAAATCAACAATATGCTTACGATTGGATTCCCGACCTCGGGATAAATATCGTCCTTATTACCGACTATTTGAGCAGGTATATGGGTGTTATAACCGCAGTTATAGCCTTTTTCATCGCTATTTACGGCTTGGAATACATGCGCGGAGATTACCGACCCTCGTGGTACTGGTTCTTCTTTAACCTGTTCACGGCATCAATGCTTTTGGTTGTTTATAGTGATAATCTATTCCTGCTGTTTGTAGGCTGGGAAGGACTTGGAGCAGCTTCATGGGGTTTAATCGGGCACTGGTTCCGAGACGATGATGAAATTGCTTATGTCGGGGTACCAAAAAGAAAAGTAGGACCGCTCGAACTGAGCTGGCCACCAAGTTTTGGTGGCTGGCGGGCAATCTCAACCATACGATTTGGCGATGTCCCCATGTTCTTCGCAATTGCTGCGATATGGGTATTCGCAGTTGATAAGACAGGCAAATCTACTCTCAATATATCCCAGATTGAGTGGGGGACGCTTTTTACTACTATTGGCGCTGCGGGAACAGTAATTCTGCTCACCCTGTTCCTCATGGGTCTGCTCACAAAGTCGGCGCAGGTTCCATTCAGCGAGTGGCTTATGACTGCAATGACCGGTCCGACGACCGTGAGTGCACTCCTGCACTCTGCGACCATGGTAGCAGCCGGTGCTTTTGTATTCATTAAAGTTAGCTGGTATATAAGACCGTGGGAATTACATCACGTTCCCGGACTTGAAATTGTGTATACCTTTGCACTCTTCATTGGATTGATATCAGGGTTATACGGCGCGCTTGCAGCATCAGGGATGCTCGAGAGGAAGGTTCTGCTCGCAGCATCTACGATGTCAAGCCTTGGTTTGATGTTCGCTGCGGCAGCCGCTTCCTTCTGGATTCAGCCAGAGCCCAAAGTAGCAGCCGGTATGAATGTGGCTTTGCTTGTGGCATTCTGGTACATGGCGGTGCACGCATTCGCAAAAGCGAGCTTGTTCCTCGTGAGTGGTCATTTAATTCACGCCACGCACAGCAGGTTCTTATGCGGCGGTATCGAGTTTGCGAAGCGAATGAAAACTCCTTTTATCGTTACCATCATCGCCACGGCATTCCTCGTGGGGATACCACCTCTCACAGCTTACTGGGTGAAATCCATGATGGATGAAGTAAAGCTACACCTGTTTCATCATGCCATGGAAACCGGAGCTATACACCTTGCTATACCGATTATCCTCCTAATACTTACTTCTTTAGTCTATTCTGCAATTCTTGCAAAGTTCCTCAGCTTGAACTTCATAAAGGGCGAAAAGCCGGAGCACGAGCATTTGGAAGGCGGTGGGTTGATGAAACTCGGTTACGTGCTGATGGCATCTGTGCTTTTTGTGCTTACTTACCATATTTTTGTACTCGAGGAGACAGAAGGATTTGTCCACGCGGGGGGCGAAATATTGTCCATCGGAGTGGGCGGGGCAATATTTATAGTATATATTGCTGCGATATTCAAGCCAAGGATAACCGCCCTTTCCAAGCTTGGCACTTTCTTCAACGACCGGATGTATCTTCCATTCGTTAATGATTATATCTTACCGAAGACCGGCTTCTTCGTATCCCATCTCGTTCAGGACTATGGAAACCGGGGAATAGATGGGTTCTTCAATACGAAGGTAATGCCCGGCTTATTTGATAGGATTTCAAAAGGAATACGAACTATTCAGACCGGGTATCTTAAAACCTATATCCAGATTGTGCTCGGTCTCGTGATGATCTCTCTCATTTTAGCTTCAATAGGGGGGATGTGGATATAATGGAATTAGCGATGATGCTTTTGGCATTAGCAATTTTAACGCTTGGCTCAGTGGGCTCTTTCAAATACCGCTGGATAGGACTTTGTACCGCGATAGTCGCTCTCGTAGTTGGGCTTGCAGCCTGTCGTTCGCTCTATTACGGTGTTTTTATCTTTGCAATAGGCATCATTAACCTGTTTTCGCTGGTAGGGATACGGAGCAAGATTAAAGGCGTGGATTATGGATTGGTGGGATTGATGGCACTCGCAACCATGTATATCGCCAATACAGGCGACTTTGCTCTCGTTCTGGCAGCACTTGTTCTCGTTTCCGTACCGACTTATATCCTGGTTATGGTTAGAGAGGGTGGTGCAAACGTAGAGGTCGGAATCAAATATATTACGTTTATGGTTTTCGCTACTGTTTTGTTCTTAATCGGTGCAGTCATCCTCGCTTATACTAAGAACTCGTTTGATGGTCTTCTGTACATACTTGGCTATGTAATGCTTGTCATGGGTTTAAGTCTTGAAGTAGGAGTGGCACCGCTACACGAGTGGGTTCCGGATGTTTTCACATCCGCAGACCCAATTCCTATCTCAATTATCGCCTCTCTTGCCAAAATCGTTCCTTTTTTCGCTGCTTTGTGGATACTAATCTATACTGCAAGTACTCTAACGTCGTCAATAACCATATTTACTGCCGTGCTTGCTGCTATATCCATGTTTACCGGTAACATAGGAGCTTTGACATCAAAAGAGCATGCAAGGGTTCTCGCTTACTCTACGGTTGCCAATATGGGCTATGTTTTAACATGCCTGGTCGTAGTCATCAAGCCAACCCCGGAGTTCATCGGTTTTGCACTGATGGGCGGATTGCTCATGCTGTTTGCAAACGCAGCCGGGAAGATAGGGTTTTTCAATGCAATAAAGGGAGAAGGAGCTTACTCACCTTTGATGTACCTCCTTGCCTTCTCTTTCATCGGCGTGCCGCCGCTAATGGGATTCTGGGGTAAATTCTTTATTCTCTCATCACTGGTTAAAGTTGGACTTTTCATGGCTGAAGCAGGATATGTCTATATTGTGGTAGCTGCACTCATAGTGATAAATTCTGCTATCTCTATTCCTTATTACATTCGGCTTGCAAGTGAGCTGGGCATAGGTTGGGAAACAAATCTCACTAATTTCATTGCTGTTTCTGTGGTAATAATAATTTTAATTACCGTAGTTCCACCAAATTGGTTCTTTGAGGGTATGAGAGTTCTTGCTCAAACGATAGGAATTGGGATATAGGAGGGAGAAGAGAAATGATAGAAAACGCAGCAGTAGTAGGATTGTTGCTTGCAGTTTGCGTACTCATGGACATCGTGCTTCTTATCCTCAGTAAAATCTGGCCGAGATACCATCCCACAGAAGTGAAGATGTCAAGGTGGGAATCAGGGAACATTCCGATAAAAAATCCGAAGTATACGCTTCCAATGCAGTATTTCGGGTTTATGTTCATGTTCATGGCAGCAGAGCCAATCCTCGTTATCCTGCTCTTACTTTCTGCTTTTCCGACGGTTCATTTATATCCGGTTTTATTGCTACTGTCTCTTTTGCTGCTGCTGCCCGCAATTTATGTGGGTTACAAGATATCAGTGGAGGAAGTGAGGTAAAAATGGAAGAAGGAGATAAGGATAGGAACATACGCATTCTCCGTTCGGGCGTATTCACGCCTTTGAGGAGATGGGGGACGAAGTGGAGTCTATGGCCGTGTCATTTTGTCACTTCTTGCTGTGGTGTTGAGCTGGCGCATGCTTTTGCATGTGGATTTGATGGCGAAAGACTGGGTACGTTAAATATGGGTATTTCGAGGCAGGCGAATTTTATCATTGTCGAGGGCACGATAACGAGGAAGATGGCGCGTGCGTTGAGAATTGTATGGGAGCAAATGCCGGACCCGAAGTTTGTAAATGTGATAGGAGCATGTGGTCAGCGAGGAGGAATATTCTGGAACAGTTATAACTTAACGCGTCCTTCAGAGATAGTGCCAGTGGATTTCTTTATCCCGGGGTGTCCGATAACCCCAGAGGGTCTTTTAAGAGGTGTAAGAGCGGTTCAAGAGAAGATAGAAGGCAGGGATAGAACAACCATAAAATTTAAGACTGCGGAGTTACCTTCAGAAGGAGGAAAAGGGAAGGAAAGCAGGTTACCAACCACGGCGAAGATATTTGCTCCAACTCCTTTAATCAAAGTGGACGTGCCAAAGGAGGTAGATTGGGATTTTGGAAGGGACCTGGTGAAGAGTCTAAAAGCTCAACTTGGTGGTCTTTATAAGAGCATCACCATCACCGATAAGAACAGGATAGCGATAAAAACAACGCCGGAGAACTTAGTGAAGGTTGTGAGGGAGCTAAGCGGCACGACGGGAATAGACCACGTGAAGAATGTGAACGTGATAGATGTACCACACGAAAGGAAGTTTATCGTTGAATATATGGTATCGAGTTATAGCGAGGAGCTTATGCCTGTTATTATAACGGTCTTCACAGAAATAGGAAGAGAAGCAGAACCGGTATTCCCAAGCCTTACAGCTCTGTGGGAAAGTGTGGATTATTCAGAAAGGGAAATGCATGACTTCTTCGGCATTCGGTTTGAAGGGAATGAAGGGATGAACGGGAAGTTCTTGCTTGCTCCGGAGACGCAGACTCCATTAAGGAAGGATTTTAAGCTTGAAGAGGAGCGGTATGTTTTAGAGGATGGTGTTCCTTTCGCACCCAAAATCGAACTACCCTCTGACCTCAAGATGCCGGTTTCGGAAGAACTTCTGGAAGAAGCGGAGAAGAGTGATGACTTTGTTGTTCTTGTAGGACCACATCACACAGGCAGCGGGCATCTGAGGTGGATAATGCGATTAAAAGGTGATCTCATTGTGGACATCATTCCTGATCCCGGATACGTTCACAGGTCAATGGAGAAACTTGCTGAAAATCGGCTGTACATCCAGAATATACCGCTGTTCGAGCGTGCGAATATAAGTGACCCCTTCAATATGAACCTTGGATATGTCCGTGCGATAGAGAAAGCGCTTGGGATTGAAGTTCCGGAAAGAGCGAAATATATACGAACAATAATGGCGGAACTTTCGAGGATAGGTGCATTCTTCTACGACTCCGGGATATTATCGCTATTCACCGGGCATTCAACCGGGTTTATGTATGTATGGGCGATAAGGGAGATGATTCTTGAAGCGGTAGTAAGAATGACCGGTTCGCGATGCACACCATCCTTTATCATTCCGGGCGGGATAAGACGGGATATTTCTGATGACGTTCTTAACATGACGAGCAACTTTACCTCTGCGATAAATAAAAGGCTGCGGAAGTTTGAAGACATATTTATCTATAATCCCGTGTTCATAGCGAGAACAAAAGGTGTTGGAGTCCTGACGAGGGAAGAAGCAATACGGTACGGCATTGTGGGTCCTTTCCTGCGGGCATCTGGGGTTGACTATGATATAAGGAAAGTGGAGCCTTACGAAGCTTACGATAAGCTTGATTGGGAAGTCACGACAGGCGATGCCGGAGACTCTCTCGGCAGGTATATGGGCAGGTACGAGGAGATAAAACAGAGCCTGAGAATCCTGAAGCAGGCGGTGGATGCGGTGAAGAGGATGCCAAGAGGGGAGGTCATAAGCGAAGAAGTGCTTGGAGAATACAGGGAGGCATCAAAAGACATAAAGGGTCATTTGTTCCATGCTTATGGTAATCTCGTGCTACCAAAAGGCGAGTGGACTTCGGTTACTGAGGCAGGAAGAGGCACACTTCTATATTCAATCATAAGCGATGGCGAGTCAAATGTCCCCTATCGTGTGAGGATTGTAACACCGTGCTGGATGAATCTGAGGGGGATAATAGAAGCATCAAAAGGAGAAAGAGTAGCGGATTTCTGGGCGGTCTATGGAAGTTTTGGATACTTCCCGCCAGAAGCAGATAGGTAGGTGATGAAAAGATGATTGACATAAACACCGTCATAACCGGGCTGGGAATCGCGGGCAATCAGGTGAGCATACCTCTTGTACAGCAGATGCTGGACTTACTGCCCGAAATCCCGATGGTAAAATTAATAATCTCATTTATCCTCTGGAAACCGTTTTTCGCAGCACTGATTTGCCCTGGTTTCACAACTCTGGGCATATTACTGCTCTTTTTCCCGTGGATAGAACGCAAACTCTGCGGTAGGATACAGTGGCGCGTGGGACCGCACGAAATAGTGTGGTGGTTAGGCGGGATAATCCAGTTACTTGCAGACTCACTCAGGTTCCTATTCCAGGAAGTAATCGTGCATAAAGATGCACATAGACCTTATTTCTTACAGTTTCCTTTTCTTACTTTCATACCCGCTCTTCTACCTTTGATGTTCATCCCAGCAGGAAATATCGTAGCAATAGAAACGCCTTATGCAATACAGATAATACTGGCAATAATATGCTTATTCCCGCTGTTTATTCTGGGTCTTGGCTGGGCTTCAAACAGCAGGTTTGCCTTTATCGGCACAGTGCGCGAGGCATTCATGTATTTTGCATATGAGGTTCCATTTATCATTGCCGTTCTTGCAATGATTGTCCTCTATGGGACTTCTGACCCCGTAGGGATAGCGAATAAGCAGACTATATGGGGGATAATCCTTAACCCAATTGCTGCACTTACGTTTTTTATTGCGGCTGCGATGGCAACGTCACGAATGCCTTTTGAGATACCTGAAGCGGACCAGGAGTTAGCCGCTGGACCACATGTTGAGTATTCGGGGATTGCTTTCGGGCTTATCTACGTGCTGTGTTATGAGAAGGCGTATGTTTTAGCCGGGCTCATGGCGATACTGTTCCTCGGAGGAGGTAGTGGACCAGCAATCGCCGGGCTTGGCGACTTATCGGGTGTAATATGGTTTTTACTGAAAGTGGTGATCGTATTGACGACCCTGTTTGCCCTTCGAACGATATATCCGAGATATAGACTTGACCAGGGTTTAAGCATTGGGTGGGGTGCATTGCTTTCATTATCATTAATTGCACTCGCATTATCAATTGTATTAGTGCAAGGAGGAGTGATATAAGATGAAAAAAGTTACGGTTCAGGAACAGGGCTTGGGAGAGAAGGTAGTGAGGCACGCAACCGCCATAGGCGTGGCGATGAAAGAATCTGTTTATCCACTGACGGCGACTGTGTTTTATCCGAGGGAAAGGAAGAAGATGCCGGATAATTTGCGTGGCTACCTCATGTTTGACCCCGACAAGTGCATTAGTTGCTGGGAGTGTGCTTTTGTATGTCCTGCAAATGCGATTCAAATGAAAGCGGCACCAAATGAAAGATATTACCCCACGGTAGATTACGGTAAGTGCATCTTCTGCCATTTCTGCGTTGATTCATGCTCTGGTGGTGCATTAAAAACAACAAAGATTCACGATGTAGCGTATAAGGATATGGATGAGATGCTCACACTTACCGAGGAGATGATCGAGGAGCCAGAGATAATTCGTGAGGATAAAAAGTCGGTGGAGTACGTGATAGACGAGCATGATTTGCATTTGAAGAGGGTGCGAGAAGTGGATACTCTTTTTGTTGAGGTCACGCCTCCGGTAGAGATACCGATGGTGAGTCAGTGCATAGACAGAGCGAGCTGTATTGGCTGTCGGGTTTGCGAAGAAGTATGTGAAAGTGGGGCGATTTCTTCTTCAATAGAGCGTGGCGTACTGAGAATGAAAATAGATACGGATAAGTGCACGGGCTGTGGATTATGCGTTAAGGAGTGTTCAATGCAGATATTGAGGCTCGTGAAGAAATAAAAAGATAAAAAGACAAGAAAAAAGAGATTAACACCGATAAAAAGAGCAATACCGTTAGACCTGCCTAACAAAAGAAAGAAAAAATCAATGTAAATCAGTGTCTTAAATGAAGTTATACTTTATATATAATGAAAAGGATAGAATTCCACGACAGGGAAGAAGAAATAAAAGAAATAAAGAACATACTTGAACGCGAGCCATCGCTAATAACATTCATTTACGGACCCATAAACAGCGGTAAGACCGAGCTGATGAGCTATGCTGTGAAACAATTGCCTGAAGATTATGCGATTTTTCGCATAAATTTGAGGGGGAGATTCATCCGGGGCTATGAAGAGTTTCTCGACGTTCTTTTTGATATTGACGAGGAGAGGAGAGAAAGGAATGCGAAGGAATATGCGAAAGCGATATTAAAAGATTTAAAACTCATCGGCGGGATTCCCATACCTCTAAATTTGTTTGAGCGCATGTTTGAGAGGAAGGAGAGGAGCAAGGATGTGTTCAAGTACATAGAGAGCTTTATGGAAGAGATATCGCAGAAATATGTGCCTGTTCTGATAGTTGATGAGTTACAGGTGATAGGAGACGTGAAAATTGATGAATTACTGATATATAAACTATTTAATTTCTTTATCAGACTGACGAAAGAACTACATTTGTGTCATGTATTTGCGGTTTCATCTGATTCGTTGTTCATCGAGGAGATTTACAGCGAAGCGATGTTGCAGGGCAGGTGCAGGTATCTGCTGGTGGACGATTTTGATTATAATAATACGATGGATTTTCTCGAAAATTATGAATTCAGTGATAAAGAAAAAGGCGATGCGTGGTATCATTGCGGTGGAAAGCCCGTATATCTGGTGGAGTTGATAAATCACAAATTAGGAGGTGGGAATACAAAAGAAAAGGCGGAGGAACTTCTTAAAGTACGCATAACCCAGCTAAGAGACCTGCTTGACGAATTAAACTATGTGAGACCAGTGGTGGAGATTGCGGGAGAGCAGTACAGGGTGGAAAAGGAAAAAGTGATTGAGATATTGAAGTTGTTTATGGACAGGGAGCGTGTGGATTTCGAATTGCACAGACCTGCGAAGCATTTTCTGGTAAAGAAAAACATATTGTTCGTGGACCCGATGGGTGGTGAGGTGAGACCACAGTCGAGATTGGATTTGCTCGCTATTCGTGAGTTGGTGAAGGTGTAGGTGTAAGAGATGATTAAGAGAATAGAATTCCACGACAGGAATAAAAAAATCGAAAATCTTATATAATCCTCCTCCTAATAGTACAAAAAATGGCAACAGCAATAGGAGAATCGGAATGGGAAGTAGCGGTTCCTGAGAAACCGTTAAAGGACAAAGTGTATTTTGAGAATCTAAAAGCAAAAGTTATAGATACGAACTTATGCAGCCGGTGTTTGACATGCGCAGCGATATGCCCTGGAGGGATAACAGTAGTAGAAAATAAAGTAGATTTCCCGGATTATGAGAACCAATGTCTTGACTGCGGTGCCTGTGTGCGAGTGTGTCCGCGGTTTGTTTACGAGCCAAAAAGCGGCTTGGGCGATTATATAGATTTTATCGCCGGGCGGTCAAAGCGGTTCGCAGGGCAAGACGGGGCGATGGTGACTGAACTTATCGTGTCCGCAATAGAGATGGGAATGATAGACCGTGGTTTGTTCGCCGGCAGGGACGATAAGTGGGCAACTGAGATGTTCCACGTGCGAGACCCCGAACAGCTCGCGATTACCTCACTCGGAGGCACAAAATACACGTTTGCGGATGTACTGCCCGCATTAAAGGAAGCGGTGAGGTTCACGAAGCGCGGTGTGGGTGTTGTCGGAACGCCCTGCATCGTTTCGGGTGTCAGAAAGCTGCAGCAGGAATTCCCTATCTTCCGTGAAAAGGTGAAACTCGTTGTTGGCTTGTTCTGCACTGAGAATTTCCATTACAGCGATATATCGAAATTTCTGCAAGAAAAAGGTGTTGATTTCTCGAAACTCATTAAAACTGACATAACCAAGGGTAAGTTCATCGCCACGATGAGCGATGGCGAAAAAGTGAAATTCAAGGTGAAGGAAGTAGAAGAGATAGTTGCAAGCGGTTGCAACGTTTGCACGGACTTCACCGCGGTGGAGAGTGATGCGAGTGTGGGTAGTGTAGGCAGCGAAAAGGGATTTTCAACGGTGATTGTACGTGAAGGGAATGTGAGAGAGATTATAAGTTACATCAAGGAGAAGGGATATGCAGATTTCGGAGATGCAAAGCCAGAAGAACTGGATTACCTTATCAATCTCAAAAAAGGGAGAGAGAAGAATATTAAAAGGGATTAACTCAGATGTAGCTTCTTCTTAATTTCTCCCAATTTCGCTTCATCCAATTGCAGCATATCCACTATCTGTGACTCTGGATAGTCTTCTATAAATAGCCAGATAAACTCTTCTTCCACGTCCGATAAATTTTCCTCTTTGATGAGCTCGCTGAGTTTTTCTACTTTCCGCTTTATGTCTTTTATGACTGTCTCGATGCGTGTCGGTTTAACCCCTGCTATGCGCTTATGTTTGGTGCCCGATTTCGGATATCCAAAGGTATTTAATGTACGACCGATAGAATTGAATTTTAACAAGGGTAAACCTTCTTTAGCTCGACGTGCATTTTCTTCCTCGAATATCTCTTCCGCGGACAAGCCTTCTTCACTATTCAACCGCTCTAAGTAGCGGGTCATCCAATGCTGTGGCTTTACTGCCCCTTTCGCTTTTTCCATCTTTTCCAATACTCCTATTTTACGTTTTTTATAAAAGGGTTATATAAAGTTTACTAAATATTATTTTCATTCTCTGTACAACACAATGAAAGGGGAGAGATATGATGTTGTAGTGGTAGGGGCAGGACCTGCTGGCAGTATAACTGCAAAGACCGCTGCTGAACGCGGATTAGATGTTCTTTTAATCGAAAGGAACCCAGAGATAGGTGTGCCGGTGAAATGCGCAGAGGGTGTAAGCAAAGAAATAGAAAGGTTCGTTAAAGTTGATTCCAGATGGATATGCGCAGAGGTGAAAGGAACTATTACATATGGTCCAGACGGCACGAAGGTGGTTTTATCGGTTGAAGGTGCAGAAGAAGCGGGCTATGTACTCGAAAGAAAGCTATTTGATAAATTCCTTGCACAGGAAGCTGCACGCGCCGGTGCGGAGGTGCGGGTTAAAACACAAGCTTATGGAGTCGTCCAGGAAGAAGGACATATAAAGGGCGTGCATGCAAGAAGTGCCGAAGAGGATCTTTGTATCTATGCAGATGTGGTTGTGGGTGCGGATGGCGTGGAATCAAGGGTTGGTAGATGGGGCGGTATTGACACAACACTGCGCCTGGCTGACGTTGCCATCTGTGCACAGTTCCTCATGTGTGACATCGAATTTAACAGAGATTATTGTGAACTTTTCTTTGGCTATGACATCGCACCCCGGGGGTATGCCTGGGTGTTTCCAAAAGGTAAAGATTGCGCAAATGTAGGCATTGGGATAGGAGGCGACGTTTCTGGTGATAACCATCGTGCTTACGACTATTTGAACGCATTCGTTCAAGACAGGTTCCCGGATGGGGAAATAATGGCAGAGATGTATGGTGCGGTACCGTTGAGCGGACCGGTATATGAAACGGTAGCAAACGGACTGATTTTAGTGGGTGATGCAGCAAGGCATGTTAATCCTATCACCGGTGGAGGCATTGTAGAAGCAATGCAGGGTGGTGAAATAGCAGGCGATGTAATTGCAAAGGCAGTGCAAGAAAACAACACTTCAAAGAGGAGGTTGAAGGAATACGAGAAGCGATGGCGAAAGGAATTTGGTAAAGTCCTGGAAGTTGGGTTGAAGACAAAGAATATCGTGTTGAACCTGAGCACCCAGGACCTGAACAAATTTTTTCATGCGTTAGCTGGTGGAATAAGAATAAAGGAGTTCAGTGAACGAGCGTTGTTGAAAGAGATGATAAAGAAGAATCCGAAGATGCTGTTCAGTCTTGTGAGGATGATGTTTTAGTGAAAAACCCACGAGATTTCACGAGATTGACCCCCAGACCTGAGATAAGAGAATAGAAAACAGAACATTGAATTCTGACTTCTGTTCTCTGACTTCTTTTATCTTCACAATTTCTCGTGAAAATCTGTGTAATCTTGTGGTTCTGGTTAATAAAACGACGTCATATTTTTAGAATTTTAAAAAGGTCTTTTCTAACAGCTTCATTGCTTATTATGTCCTCAATTGTGAAAAAATAGTCAATAATGCTCTTGCTCTTTTTAATTTCTTCTTCCGCTCTGGACGTTAAAGAAACTCCTTGCATTATCACTATCGTTATTGATTTTGAGTTCTCTTGCTTAGCTCGCCTTAAGCTTTTTAAAGCCGCTCCAAACCTTTCAAGCACACCAGCAGGGTCAATACCACCTTTTATTTCTACGGCTATTTGGATATTGCTGTTTTTATAAACACCTATGTCCGGTTCGCTTCCTAATATAAATTGCCTTCCATCTCGTAATTTTATAACTTCTCCTTTTCCGTGAGATATTTCTACAAGTACCAAGCCCTTTTCTCGGATTCTCCTTTCAATCAAATCCTTGATAACCACTTCAGCCCTGTCGCCCTTTGTATTTTGCCATGAACCCTGTGCTTGCGAGCCAGCAGCCATCCCTCGCCACAAATCGAACTCTCTATCATCTATCGTCTCATCGTGTTCAATCAGAATGCTGACAATTTTATTCAAATGCTTTGAGATATGCAAAGCAATTTCATCATCAAGCTGACCTTTTCCTTTTTCATGGATGTTTATGCTATTTTTCCCAAATAACTACGCTCTCTCTTACGGGCACTCGCCCATATTTCTTCATCTGTTGAGAACTATTACCTTTATATCGTGCTACTATAATTTCCTTCACCTCGAATCCTGCTTCCTCTGCCATTTCAGAAAGCACCAAGTCCACTGGTATCAATTCACCTTCAAATCTCACATTATCTACAACCATAGCCACTTTAGCACCAGGAGCCAGGACTTTAAACCATTCCGTTATAACCTTTTGCATGTCTATAAAATAAGTTGTAATCATACTCGGTATTTTAGGATTATTGAGTTTTTTTCTTCCGAGAATTTCAACCACTTCTTTTATTACCGGGTGCGGTGGGACTTCGCCTTTCAGTATTTTGGATTCAATATGCGACCTCAGAATACCAAAACGAACCGCCTTCAGCTCCTCAAAGTTCCGCACAAAATGGAAACATAACTCAAGCGCGTAAGTCCTCGTATAGTCATATCTGTTAGCATAAGGCGGTGAAGTGATAATAATAGTGGGTCTCTTCTTGAATTTTATATCGGATAAATCCCGTGTATCTCCGTGATACATATCGGGCATAAAGTTATCATTCTTGGATATGTCAGAGGAAAATAGTTTCATACGCCGGACATCTTCTTCCACCTGTGCGATTTTTATGTTCATCGCATCGATAGGACTGGAAGTTTTCTTATTACGATTTAATCTGAGAAATTGACCATCTTTTGATGTGAAGCTGCATTCTTCCAGAATGGAAAAGAATAGCAAAAGGAAAATATCACGATAAGGAAGAGATAAATCCTCAATAGCGGATTTAAGTTTTCTGAGTGTTAAAAGCGTTTCCTCATCAAATGCAATTTTCATGATGGGAACGTCCATTGCTACATCAGCGGGCTTACTTTTTTGTATTTTGGGGGTTAGAGAAATCCATATTCCCTTCAGTTCGTTCTCTGCCAATAGTAAAAATAATGGCAAGGTTTTCGAGTTGAAATACGCGATGGGTAATTTATCAATTCCCACTGAAGGAATACCGCAAATCATGGATGCGAACATCGTTGTTCCCAATCCAGAAAAAGGGTCAAACACATAATCATCAGAATCTACTTCAAACCGTCTCAAAAAGTCCATCACAAAATCGAAGGCAAAAGCTTCTTTATATCTGTAAATTCTCAGGAAGGGGACGTTTTTATTTCCCACGTATGAAACCACAGAACCTAACTTTAACTCTTCGTGTATAAGATTTTCAAATTTGTCCTCTATTTGTTCCCTTTTTGAGTCGGGGGGATAAAGATTTTTTACCGCTGTTACATCCTCAGCAAACAACGTCTGTTGAATCATTTTCCAACATCATCTCCACTAAAGCCCTTTTATCACCTCTCGTTTTTAATATCTTATTTAGGAAGGAATATATAAAACCTTCTGAGTCTTCGCTTATGTAGTCACAGATTCTACCAAGTTCATTAATCGCTTTCGGCGACCAAATTATTTTATAAAAAATATAAATGCAGGAGGTTAATAAATAACCAATGAGCACAAAACCAGACTATGATAAAAATAAAGTGATACTGGTGATCTGTGATGGTCTTGGAGATCGTCCCTCGCTGGCTGGAAAGACACCGTTACAGGCTGCTGATACACCCAATATAGACGAAATAAGCAAAGCGGGAATAAATGGGCTGATGGACGTAATATCACCCGGGATAGTGCCCGGAAGCGATACTGCACATCTGGCAATCTTTGGTTACGACCCATACAAATATTATCCAGGTAGAGGCGTTTTTGAAGCGCTTGGTGCCGATATGCCTCTGCACAAGGGAGATGTTGCATTTAGAGCGAACTTCGCTACCGTAGATGAAAAAATGCGTGTCATAGACCGAAGAGCAGGTAGAAAGGGAGGTAAAGAACTGGCAGAAGCGCTAAACGGGCTTGAAATAGATGGCGTTAAGATATCCCTGAAAAATACCACAGAGCATAGATGTGCAGTGGTAATGGAAGGTAAAACCGAAAATCTATCCAAATATGTCTCGGACGTGGACACACATGAAGCAGGAGGCATAGTAAAAAAATGTGTGCCACTTAATGAAGGCGAGGGTGAGAAGAAGACCGCAAAAATCGTAAATGAATTCGTCAGGCTGAGTTATGAGATACTGAATGGGCATCCAGAAAATGAAGAAAGGAGACGTAAAGGGGAACTACCTGCAAATATTATTTTGCTAAGAGGTGCGGGCAGTTATGAGGAAGTACCGTCGCTAAAAGCGCGATTTGGATTTAGCGCTGCATGTATAGCAGGTGCTTCCCTCTATAAAGGCGTTGCGAAATATCTTGGTATGGATGTCATCCCCATTGAGGGTGCAACAGGCACAGCGGATACGAACTTAACTAATAAAGCGGAAGCTACATTGCATGCATTGAAAGCGCATGATTTTGTATTCCTCCACGTAAAAGCCACCGATAGCATGGGACACGATGGCGACTTTGAAGGAAAGAGGGATATGATTTCAAGGATAGATAAAGAGCTTGTAGCACGGATAAAGGATGCTGACGCATATATCGTCATTACCGCCGACCATAGCACCCCCGTATCAATAAAAAGGCATAGCAGTGACCCTGTTCCCCTGGTTATAAAAGGTGTGGGAGTCAGGAAAGATAGAGTAAATAAATTCGATGAGTTTTCTGCTGCTTCAGGTGGGTTAGGCAGGATAAGAGGTATTGATTTGATGCCAATCTTATCTGATTTTATGGGTTATTATAAGATGTATGGGACGTGAAGTCTGAACTGCTATGCAAAGTAAAGACGAATGCTAAAACTTTTTGGTATCTCGGGGAGTCCAAGAATAGCTGCTACCGACTGGATAGTCAGGGAGGCGTTAAGATATGCAGAAGAGAAATGGAATGTAGAAACGCGGTATTTCTCGGTTCGCGGTAAGAAGCTCAACTTTTGCATACACTGCGACCACTGCATTAAAGAAGGAAGTTGTATTCACGACGATGCAATGAATGAAGTATATTCAGGATTTGAATGGGCAGATGCTATTTTGATTGGAACGCCAGTGTATCAGGGAACACTCAGCGGTCAGGCAAAAGTGGTTCTCGACAGGATGAGAGCTTTTGCTGCGAGCAAACCTCATGCGCTACGAGGAAAAGTGGGAGCAGCAGTTGCTGACGGCGGCGACCGTATAGGTGGGCAGGAACTCGCAATCAGGGCTATTACTGATTTCTACTTGATAAATGAGATGATTCCCGTAGGAGGAGGAGCTTTCGGTGCGAACCTCGGTGCAACCTTCTGGTCAAAGGATAAAGGTGCGGATGGCGTTAAAGAAGACGAGGAAGGCTTGAAAAGTCTTTATAAGACGGTGGATAGACTTATAGAGGTTTGGTTTACGAGAAAAAATAAATTATAACAGATGATAACAAAGTAAAATACATTTTATAGCACGAAATATTGAATAATTACAGCATGAAGATAGCATGGGGGATTACAGGCTCCGGAGATCAGTTAACCGAGTGCGTGAGTGTCATGAAGGAACTCACAAAGAAGTATAACTTAGAGGTGGATGTTTATCTCTCCAGGGAGGGGAAGGTGGTTTTAAAGTTCTACAAGCTATTGAAAGAAGTTAAAGAGCATTTTCCAAAGGTGAGTCCGGAATTAGGACCAAATGCGCCATTTTTATCAGGGAAAATACAGTTAGGCAAATACAATTTCGTTTTAATAGCACCTGCAACGGCAAATACCGTAGCAAAGATAGCACATTGCATCGCGGATTCGCTGATTACAAATTCGGCAGCACAAGCCATGAAAGCAGATGTGCCTGTGTATATCTTTCCCGTTGACCAGAAAGAGGGCGAGATAATAACAAAGCTGCCTAACGGCAGAGACCTGAAGTTACGAATGCGGAAAGAGGATGTAGAGAACGTAGAGAAGTTACGAAGAATGCGTGGTATTACAGTTTTGAGTCGAGTGGAGGAGATAGAAGAGGTGGTGAAGAAGCTGAGTATTTATAATCATACTCAAGAATAGGAACGTTTATAAAGAATGAAGTATAAGGTGTAAGTATGTTATCCGAATTACCGATAGATTTGGAAAAGGTGAGTAAGGAAGATAGAGATAGGGAGATATTGCGTGTGGGGATGATCGCGGAACTGGATGCTGTAAATCTGTACGAGCAGCTCGCGGCGATGGCGGAGCGAGAAGAAGTCAAAGCTGTTCTGCGGGATATAGCAAAAGAAGAGAAGACACACATGGGCGAATTTCAGGCTCTGCTTCTAAGGCAAGACAGGGAGCAGGTGGATGAATTGGAGAAGGGTAAGAAAGAAGTGGAGGAATTGATGGAATGAGAGGTATAATCCCTCTCGTTATGATCGCCTGTACCCTATTAGCCGGTTCGATGGTTACAGGAGCAATTGAATCTTCTGATTTCGATGCTCCGACGGTATGCAAGGGCTGTCATGCAGAAATATACAATCAGTGGAACGGGTCGATGCATTCAATTGCATACCTCGACCCTGTTTATCTGGCGGAAGAAGCGGTAGCTTCTCGCGAGACGAAAGGTCTAACGGATACCTACTGTGCGCGATGTCATACGCCAATCGGCGTCCTCAGTGGTGAAATTCCGCCAATTGGACCTGGGAATCTGAGTGAAATCTCAAAGAAGGGGATACAGTGCGATTTCTGTCACAGTGTCAATAAATCCACGGGCATAGGAAACGGTGCTTTTGCCGTCTCACCCGACGGAACTAAGCGAGGGCCTTATAACGACTCAAAATCACCATATCACGGGAGTATGTTCTCAGACATCCACACAAAGGCGGAATTCTGCGGAATGTGCCACGAAGTCAACCATCCTGTGACCGGTATTCCAATCGAGGAGACGTATACCGAATGGAAAGAGGGACCTTACAATTCGACTACACAATGCCAGGACTGCCACATGACACATGGTATTACGCATTTTGAGGCGAATCCTGGCAAGGCATCAGAGATTGGACCCGGGAGGGACCATGTCTATACCCACTATTTTGTGGGTGGTAACGCCGCGGTAACCGGTGTTATGGGCTCAGAGGTGCATCAGCGAATGGCGATAGAGCGGTTGAAGTCCGCGGCAACGCTTGAACTGGTAATCGCGGAGAAGGATTCAGAAGCCGAAGTCATGGTAAAAGTAACAAATTCAGGAGCAGGGCACAAGCTGCCGACCGGACTCACAGAGGCGAGGGAGGTATGGATAGAGGTCGTAGCAACGGATGCCACTGGAAAGGAAATATACCACACCGGCGGGCTTGATTCAGATGGTGACGTGGGTCCCGATGCCGTGATGTACCACGTTGTACTCGGAGATGCGTCTGGACATCCGACGATGAAAGTCTGGGAGGCGGAATCAACGCTCTCCGATAACAGACTGCTGCCGAAAGAGACCCGCGTTGAGAAGTTTAACTTCACCATTTCAGACCATGTGAAAGGACCCATTAAAGTGGAAGCGAAGTTGAACTACCGGTCGGCGTCGCAGAAATTCCTTGATGAGCTCTTTGGCAAAGGTGCAGTCGTTGCACCTGTGATAGAGATGGCAGGTGCAGAAGGCACGGTAGAAGTGCCAGACAAAGGAGTTCCTGGTTTTGAGATATTTTTTGTGTTAATAAGTCTTTTGGTTGTGGCTTATTTGTTGAGAAGGGGAGAGAAATAAGGAGGGGATAAAATGGAATTTGGAGATTTATTGAAAGGAGCAGAAGTGGAAGGTAAAGAGAAGCATGTCCCTTATATCGAGGTTGGCAAGGGACGAGGAGAAGGGAACATGGATGTTGTACGAGTGGTAGTGGGTAAGGATGTGCCGCATCCTAACACGATGGAACACCATATTGCATGGATAGAGCTGTACGGAGTGAAGAAAGGGGGGCAGGTAGTTGACCTTGGCAGGGCAGCGTTCACAGCAGGTTATACCAACCCAAACATCAGGTTTCAGGTGCCTGTTTCTGAATTCAAAGCGTTCTGTGCGCTCGCATATTGCAACGTCCACGGTGTGTGGCAGAACTGTATAGAAGTGGAATAGGGGAAGCGGAATGGAGGAAGACCTCGTGAAAGGAAAAAAAGAGAGATATTTGACCACGAATCAGGGTGCCCCGATCACGGACGACCAGAACTCGATGACCGTTGGCGAACGCGGTCCTGTATTGTTACAAGACGTTCAGTTTATCGAGAAGATGGCTCATTTTGATAGAGAGCGAATCCCCGAGAGGGTTGTCCATGCCAAGGGTGCAGGGGCACACGGCTACTTTCAGGTTTACAGGAGCATGGCACCTTATACGAAGGCGAAGTTTCTTCAGGATCCCGATAAGAAGACCCCCATATTTGTGCGTTTTTCCACCGTCACCGGAGGACGTGGCTCTGCGGATACCGTGAGAGACCCCCGTGGATTTGCCGTTAAGTTTTACACTGAGGAGGGGAACTACGACCTTGTAGGGAATAATCTGCCAGTATTTTTCATTCGGGACGCCATCAAGTTCCCCGATATGGTCCATGCCTTCAAGGGAGCACCGGATAGCAATATCCCATCTGCCTCTTCCGCACATAACCGTTTTTGGGATTTCATCTCTCTGACGCCAGAATCAACCCACATGATCACCTGGCTCTTCTCAGACCGCGGGACGCCCAGAAGCTACCGAATGCAAGAAGGTTTCGGCGTAAATACATACGTGTGGGTGAACGCCGAAGGAAAGGCGGTGTACGTGAAATACCACTGGAAACCAAAATTGGGTGTACATAACCTTGACCGACATGAAGCGGCACGGTTGGCAGGTGACGACCCCGATTACCTCGCCCGTGATCTCTGGGATGCAATCGCTCGCGGCGAAGAGGTTGTGTACGAACTCAATGTTCAGTTGATGGATATTGCTGACGAATTGGAACAAAATTTCGATCCTCTCGATGCCACAAAAACATGGCCCGAGGATAAATTCCCGCTGATGCCCGTAGGCACAATGGTACTCAATCGCAATCCCGAAAATTTCTTCGCCGAGGTGGAGCAGGCAGCTTTCTGTCCCGCCAGCATCGTTCCCGGAATCGAGTTTTCCGATGACAAGTTACTCCAGGGTCGAACATTCTCCTATAACGATACTCAGCGCTATCGGTTAGGAGCGAACTACCTGCAACTCCCCATCAACCGACCTCGGGTTCCAGTCAACAACAATCAGCGCGATGGAGCCATGCAGTCGGGAAAATTCAGTGGACCGGTCAATTATGAGCCCAATAGCTTAGCTGGTGGTATGCCTATGGAGGCTCCGGCGGGTACCGCTCGTGTATATCACGTAGAGGGGGAAGTAACTCGGCGCAAGATCAGCAAAACGGATGATTTCGACCAGGCGGGAGAGAGATTTCGCTCTTTGAGCAAGATGGACCAGGAGCATCTGGTAGATAACCTTATTGCGGATCTTATGCACATAGACAAACCGATTCAGCAGCGGGTGATTGGTAACCTGACAAAGGCTGATCCGACGTTGGGACAATCCGTAGCTGAAGGTTTAAAATTTGAAATGAAATAGGAGGCATAATATGGAAGAAAAAGGAGGTATGCCCCTGATTGGGGAAGATTTCCCGGAAATAGAAGTACAGACAACTCATGGGAGGAAGAAACTGCCAGAAGAGTACAAGGGCAAATGGTTTGTCCTGTTCAGTCATCCCGCGGATTTTACACCCGTGTGCACGACCGAGTTCGTGGCTTTTCAAAGGCGATTTGAAGCGTTTAAAAAACTCGACTGCGAGCTTGTCGGATTGAGTATAGACCAGGTATTCAGCCACATAAAATGGGTAGAATGGATAAAGGAGAACCTGAATGTAGAGATAAAGTTTCCCATTATTGCTGACGACACAGGTCGTGTTGCCATGATGCTGGGGCTCATCCATCCCCACAAGGGTACGAATACGGTTAGAGCTGTATTTATCGTTGACCCACAGGGAATTATAAGAGCTATGCTATACTATCCACAGGAACTCGGCAGGAACATGGATGAAATACTGCGAATGATTAGAGGACTTCAAACTGGCGACGAAAACGGCGTGGCGATACCTGCAAATTGGCCTAACAACGAGCTGATTGGTGACGAGGTGATAATTCCGCCTGCATCAGATGAGCAAACTGCGAAGGAGAGAAGCAGCCAATATGAATGCTTTGACTGGTGGTTCTGCCACAAAAAGCAGCCGGAGGTGAAATAAGATGCTAAGTGAGAAGATGCAAGAAGCGCTGAATAAACAGCTCAACAGGGAGATGTATTCGGCGTATCTGTATATGGCGATGTCTGCATACAGCACGTATATTGGACTGAAGGGGTTCGCCAACTGGTTCATGGTTCAGTATCAGGAGGAGATGGTGCACGCAATGAAAATCTATAATTATATCAACGACCAGGGTGGGCAGGTAAAGCTCATGGCAATTGAACAGCCCGCGACA
>JAODGF010000139.1:7918-16034 GCA_025464645.1 Methanosarcinales archaeon | reverse complement strand
ATAGAGTCTCTTATCTTTCTTTCTCATTCGCTTTAACTTCGCCTTTAATCTTCTCTCGATGCTGTAACTGTATTCGTGCATTATCCATTGCTACTCCTCAATCCGTCTTCTTAAATCATCCTTCTAAGATCGCTCTTATCATGCTTTTCTCTTCTACTTCCATCATACCATCAATATCAAAATCCAAAATCCCAAAAGGAAGGTCTGTTTAGACCGGGGCTCTGCCCCGGTAACCCCGCAAGCCCAGTAGGGGCTTATTTTGAGTTTAGATATTGGAATTTGTTTAGAATTTAGAGTTTAGTGCTTAGAATTTATACCACAAGATATTGAGCAATTACTATTTTTGAAAATGAGAGAGAGAAAAATAGAAAAGTTCTTATTTGAGAAGTGAAAAACACCAAATAGAGCATATAAATGAACGGGGATAAAAGAAGAAAGAAGAAGGAAAAAGCAGCCGAATCCGCGGCTTCTCTGATAAAGGATGGTATGGTCGTGGGTCTTGGTTCGGGCTCTACGGCAGAGTTTGTGATAAGGAGGATAGGAGAGAGGATAAAGGAGGAAGGGCTCGAACTTTTGGGCGTTCCTACTTCACTTAGAACCGAGATGTTGGCAATAGAATGTGGAATTCCCATTACCTCACTTTCGGAGCATCCATCACTGCACATGTGCATAGACGGTGCAGACCAGGTAGATTCTCAACTGAATTTAATCAAAGGTGGCTGGGGCTCGCATACAAGGGAGAAAATAGTGTCTTACGCAACGAAAAAGCTTGTTATCTGTGTTGAAGAGGATAAAATGGCGGAAATGCTGAATAAGCCTGTTCCTTTAGAAGTGTTACCTTATGCAGTGAAAATAGTGGAGAGGCAAGTGAAGGAACTTGGTGGTGTGTCTGTTTTAAGGGCAGAAGGAAACAGAGGAGGATATTTTGTAACCGAGAACGGGAATCTAATAATAGATGCGGATTTTGGCATTATAAAGAATCCTGATGAGATGAGCATTGCTCTTTCTTCTGTTGTCGGCTGTATCGAGCATGGGATATTTACGAATGCTACTGAGGTGCATGTAGGGGATGAAAAGGGAGTTAAGGTATTAAAAAAATGATTAAAATCAGAGAGATATCAAGAGAGGAAGCCAAAAGCGAGATAAGGGACTACTTGAAGAGCAAAGATAAGGCTTGGTTAGATGAGATTGTTGATGACCTCAGACTCGATTTCGCATTCGTTGTGGAAATAATAGAAGAATTGGAGAAGGAGGGTCTTGTAAAGGAGGTTTGAGAAAAATGAAATTGTTGGTAAGTCCGAAGGATGTGGAGGAAGCGAAGGCGGTGATACGTGGAAATGCGGATATTATAGACGTGAAGAATCCGAAAGAGGGTTCTCTGGGTGCTAATTTCCCATGGATTATAAAGTCAATACGGGAATTGGTGGAGAAGGAGAAAGGAAATGGGATGAAGATGAGCGCAGCGATAGGGGATTTCAATTATAAACCAGGAACTGCTTCTTTAGCCGCGTTAGGTGCGGCTGCCGCGGGTGCAGAATACATAAAAGTGGGGTTGTTCAAAATAAAAACGAAGGAAGAGGCGATAGATTTGCTTTCCGGAGTCGTTAAAGCAGTAAAGGATTTCGATCCGGCCAAGAAAGTCGTTTCTGCTTTCTATGCCGATTATAAACGAATAAATTCGATTTCGCCTTTTGAAATTGCAGCGATAGGGAAAGAAGTGGATATAGACGTGGCGATGGTGGATACCGGTATAAAGGACGGGAAGACAACGCTGGAGTTTTTGAATGAAGAAGAGCTTAAGAGGTTTGTTTCAGAATCGAGGGCGCTCGGGCTGGAGACTGCTCTTGCAGGCTCGCTAAAATTTGAAGATGTCACCACAATAAAGAGGATAAAACCCGATATAATAGGTGTTAGGGGAATGGTATGTGGTGGTAACAGAGAAGACAGCGTAAGGGCAGAGTTGGTGAGTGACTTGAAGCGGATGGTTGCGGAATAACGAATCAATTTCTATCTCTGTAACGCTCTGTCTTCGCGAGTTCAGCCCAAAACCTATGTTTTCCTCTATCGTCAAAAACGGGAACAGGGTGTAATCCAGACAGACCATACCGATGTTAATCAGGATTTAATAATCTTGGTTTTTTCGTATTTATCCCCTCCTATTCCTATTCAGGTCTATGCTTGCCTGATTCGCCCTTAACCATGTCTAAATGTGGATTACTGAGCCATCCGCTCTTTGCCACTGCTCGGTTGTCAAACTGCGGCACGAACGGTTTTATATCGAGAAGAGGTGTTCCGTCTATGATGTCCACCTCGCTGATTTCCAGTTTGTTCCCTCTCACGCGCTCCAACCTCACGACTGACAACCCGATGGGGTTGGGTCGTTTGAAATGTCTAATTGAAAAGATTCCGTGCTGCTCGTCTTCTAAAAAAGGCTTTGAAATCAATGAATAATTATCGGCGAGATGAAAATGGTAAATAAGGATAAGATGCGAGAAGCCTTCTATATCCTTGAGTCCATCAGCATATTCATGAAATATCTCTACCTCGCCCTTTGCGTCTTTTGCGAATACGCCTTGAATTGGCGTACCCTTTTTATCCTGGAATCCCGTGTGTATTATTCCTATTGGTCTGTACGTTATTTCCTCCCTATTTTTTTCCATCTCACCAACGTTACCACTTTATTATTACTCTCACTAAGATATTCTCTTCTATTCATATTTTGGATTAGGGTATGTCGTAAAGCCGTTCTAAACAGTGTTTTTTCACCTCACCACATGAACCGAAGTAGCCTTAAAAGTTGCATAGACTTCCTTACCCTTTTGCAGCCCGAGGCTTTCACGTGATTGTTTTGTAATAAGAGCAACAAGCGAATTATCCATCTTCACACGTGTTAAAGGACCCATATCTTCCAATGCTTCTATCCTTCCTTTCAGGACATTCTTTGCACTGCTTTCGCCTCGGCTTTCAGACAAAATTATATCCTCGGGTCTTATGAATAATTTTACCGCTCCTGCACGGTAGTCAGAGACAGCAAATATATTACCGCCAATATCTACTTCTATCGCTGCAACACCGTTCTCATTATTTCGAACCACACCACTCAATATGTTCTCAATGCCAACAAAATCCGCGATTTCCTCGTTTAGAGGCTTATTAAATATCTCGTAAGGAGTGCCCACCTGCATTATTCGCCCTTTCATCATCACTGCTATTCTATCTGCTAAGACCATCGCCTCTGTCTGGTCGTGCGTAACGTGAACCATTGTAATTCCTAATTCCCGCTTTATCTTCTTCAGTTCTTCTCTCAGGTAATCTCTCGTTCTGAGGTCTAATGCGGATAAGGGCTCGTCAAGAAGCAATACAGAAGGCTCAATGGCAATCGCTCTGGCAATTGCAACCTTTTGCTGTTCACCACCGCTTAACGTAGCTGGATAACGATGCGCAAGATGCGAGATACTCATCCAGTCCATTATTTCCTTCAATCTCTTTCTATTTTCCGGGACAGAAGACTTCTTCAACTTCAACCCGAATTCTATGTTCTCTTCGACAGTAAAATGTGGAAACAGTGAATAATCTTGGTAAACAAAACCAATTTTTCTTCTCTCTGGTGGTAGATTTGTTACATCGTGCCCTTCTATCCAAACTTCTCCTCTATTAGGAAAGTGAAAACCCGCGATTGTTTCGAGCAATAAAGTCTTCCCCGCACCGGTAGGACCCAAAATGACGAAATATTCGCCCTTTTTCACCTCTAAGTTTATGTTTTTGAGCGAGAATTCTTTCCATTCTTTGTACAAGTTTATGATTCCTATCATTTTCACTGTAATTAGAACCATGGAAAAATTATTATGTTTAAGGTTTATAACATCAATTGTTTCAATCCCAAAAACCCAGGACATTCGGAATGTTAAAGGGATGACAAAACCATATCAAGTTAAATAATTCTTGAAGGTTATCGAGAAATATCACTACATTTGCCATTGCAAGTTGCTTTTTCATTTTTCATATCACCTCCTATTGCTTTGGGTATTTATATTGCCTCCTCCTCGGCGCTCTGATGCACTTACTACAGTATCCAAAGGTAAATCCCTGTTTTATTGTGTAATCACAGGCGTTTACTTGACTGCTCTCACATCTATCTATGGTAACAGCGTTATCGTTCCATTTTTTAGAAAATCAGACAGGTCCACTTTTATCGGAGTCGGCGCTTCACCAATTACAATGTCACAATTCATCTCTTTTATTTCGTTTGCAAAGTTCTCTGAGATATTCCTCCTTATTCCATCCGCGGAATTCCAAGAGATGCCTCTCACTTCCCTTATTCCAGTGCCCATGACTATTGCCGACCAATTAGACGTTCTAACCGGTACGGGTGCTCCATAGTATTTGAGCCGCGAACTACTCTCTCGCTCCCATATTCCATTACCTATGGCAATTGACTGATTGGATGCGGTAACAGACTTATCGGTTATAGAATTGTATCCCTCAGACCAATGAGAAGAGTACTGCACTGAATTTTCATCCCACAACGCGAATGCCATAACTGGCGGTACTAACAAAACAGCGGTCAACATTATCGCTACAATTGCTATTACAAGTTGCTTTTTCATTTTTCATATCACCTCCTGTTTGTTTGGGTATTTATATGGCGCCCCTCCCCGGCGCTTCGATGCACTTACCGCAGTATCCTTTCCGCCTTCTTTTTTTGATGCCCTCTCCCGATCTATGTACTCTTGAGCATCAATATCCTGCCAGATTTCCTTGCCCAGTACTTGCAGTTCCAGAATAAATCCCTATTATATCAGATAAAATAGCACTTGCAGCTTCAATAGGTCCCGCGCCTTTTCCGATGACCGTAACATCGCCAGCCAGATCAGTTTTTATGGTTGCGACATTCAGCGTACCGCCAACGTTCAGCGGGTCGTCCTTTGGAACTAACCGGGGTGCGACTTTCAGTCCCTCATCTCCGTCCACTTCCCCTATCAATTTTATCACGTATCCCGCATCGTTAGCCAGCTTCAAAGCCTCCGGTGTTATTTCTGTGATGCCTGATACATCTACATCCTTATAAGTCACGTCCCTACCAAAAACAGAATTAGCCAAAATGACGAGCTTCACCGCGGTATCTATTCCTTCAACATCTTTAGAAGGGTCTGACTCTGCTATTCCGCGTTCCTGCGCTTCCTTTAACACGTGTTCGTAGGGTAAACCTTCCTCCACCATCCTCGTTAGAATATAGTTGCAGGTGCCATTCAAAATGCCTTTTATAGATATTACTCCATTGCCTGCGAGATTCTCCCTAACCAATGATATTATCGGCATAGCTCCGCCTACCGTGGCTTCAAATCTTAGTTCCTTCCCTTTCTCTGCTGCGAGTTCCATCAACTTTCTATACTGTAATGCCAGAGGACCTTTATTCGAGGTTACCACATGCCTGCCTGACTCCAATGCCGTAATTATATGCGTTAACCCCGGCTCACCATTCTCGACATTCGTTGGCGTTGTTTCCACCATAACCTCATGCTCTACTTCTTTTATCACCTCCAGGGTTGTCATATCTGCGGGCTTTTCACCGGTCTTGAGTTTCATTATCTCATCTTCACTCAGCCCATTCCCATTTACAATAACTCCCTTCAAGTCCGCTATGCTGACGATTTTTATATCTATACCATACTTTCTCGCTATATCTTCTCGTTTCCTCTTTATTACTTCCGCTACGCCGCCTCCTACGTTCCCAAAACCGATTATCGAAATCCTTATTGTTTTCATTTGCTTTGCCTTTTTACTTCTACCAATTTTAAATCCTGCTCGCCCGGGACATCGCCTATTACATCCAGAATTGTACATTTATCCCCCTTTTTTAGACCTGGAGGATGGCATAAATCAAACAGCTCGGTATCTTCACAATTTACGGGTTCAAAAACAATTTTGGAGCCCTTAAAAGCGTACTTTGCATCTATCGCTACTCTTATCTGCGGTTCTATCACTTCTATCACACGCACGCCTTCTTCGTGGATGCTACAATCGTGTTTTATTTCATCTCTTACGTGCTCTATTCTATATCTTCTGCCTGCTTCAAGGTTCATGCATGATTTTTTTAATCTGCACTCTTCACATCTCTTCGAGTTTGAAACCCCTAAAAATATGAATTCATCACCTACATTTGCCTGCTTTGTACCGATTAACGTTACGATTTTTTCTTCTTCCATTATGCAATCACCCCGGTAACGACTGCAAGTCTTTCTGCTGCTTCATAAGTAAGTCCGGAATCGCCTAATATTGTATATCTGCTCGGATTTATCTTGTGAGCCGAGGTCAGCGCTTCTATTATATACTCATCTTTTATGCCCAACTCCTTTGCGGTTGTTGGAGCACCTATCTCTTTCAGCACTTCCCGAACTCGCTGCCAGTCCTCTCCATATAGGTAGGTCATCATTATGGTTCCGACTCCACATTGCTCGCCGTGCAAAGCGGGTTTTTCCACTATCATATCTAAAGCATGGCTGAATTTGTGTTCAGACCCGGAAGCAGGAGCTGAGGACCCTGCAATGCTTATCGCCACACCACTGGATACCAACGCTTTTGCCACAGTCCAGACTGACCTTTCGTCTTTCTTCCTTATCTCATTGGCATTTTCCATTATCATATTCGCGGTCATCTCAGAAAGAGCCGCGGCATAATTGCTGAACTCGGCATTATGCAACCGCTGGGCAAGCCGCCAATCACGTACTGCGGTGTAGTTAGCAATAATGTCGCCACAACCTGCGGCGGTAAATCTGTAAGGAGCCGAAGATATTATCTCTGTATCACCGACAACCGCGAGAGGTGCATGTACTTGCATAGAAACAGGGTTGCCTCTATCTTTATTCTTTACAGATGCCCTTGGTGATGCTATCCCATCGTGAGAAGCGATGGTAGGCACAGAAATAAAAGGTATTCCTAATTCAAAAGAGGCTATCTTACCTGTATCTATGATTGTTCCACCACCTACACCAAGCATAAACTTCGTGTTGTTCTCTTTCGATGCTTCTTCTACTTCCTCTATGCTTCCTTCGCTTACCGAATGTACTTCTACCAGGCTGACTTCATATCCGTCATCAGACAGAATTTCAAACACCCTCTCCCCCGCTATCTTTCTTGTATGTGCTCCTGTAACGATAATAGCCTCTTTTCCCATTCCCAAGTGTTTGCACACCGTACTGATCTCGTCCAGAACGCCATGACCAACTAAAACATCCCTCGGCAATTCCATCCATTTTATCTTTTCAAATGTTTCCATTGCTTGGCTCCACAATAGCTATATTTTAAGTAGTCGTAGGTAAATAAATTGCTTATGTTCTTTTCACTCTTCCACTAACTTTAACACTCCAACCTCAGGCTCATAACACCTCCCTTCTCCAATAAGCTCGTCAATTACTTCCTCTATCCATTCTTCCGCCAATCCCTTCCTCTTCAATTCCTTCACCAACTTTATACGTTCCACACTGCTCCTTCCCGCCTCTTCCAAAACCTCTAAAACCATTTCTTCTGACGTTTTACTGTAATCCTTCCACACGCCCTTTACAGTGTTTATTGCCATATTCTCCCAGAAATCCAGTTTATCATCATCAACCGCATAGTGTTCCAGCGCTTGCTTCGCCTTCTCCTGTTCCTTTGCACGAAGTAGTTCTATCCTCTCAAGAGTCCTCCTTGCAGTGCTTATTATCCAATTATTTCTTACGCCCTCCTCCACCGCTCCGGCTTCCTCAACCAGTATAAGAAAACCTTTGCCTTTTTCACGCACACGCACGTGCAGATTACCAACAAAAGCCATGAATTTATCTAATTCGAGAATTTTATCCGTGTAGATGTTGAGCGTATCTGTCGGATCACTTATCTTTATCTTGGTTATATTCCCTCTCTTCTCCACTTCTTTTACTTCTCCCACCCCAAAGAGCCTATTACATTTCGCACACGTGGGAGTAACGAGGAAAGTTTCTCCGTGTTCTCTTACGAATAAGTCACTCTTCAATAACTCTGCAAAAAATATTCTGCAAGCGGGCTTCAGTTTTTGTTCTTCTTCTTGTTCTTGCATAAGCGCAATACTTTAATATTTTAAAACTTTTAAAATTTAATTTAA
>JAODGF010000139.1:2617-7891 GCA_025464645.1 Methanosarcinales archaeon | reverse complement strand
AAACAGAGAGGGTAAATATGTTTATATTATTTCCCCCTTAAGAAGTAACTATGGAAAGAGAAGTAATAGCAAGATATATCCTTGACTTCCAGGAAAGAAAACTGCCGGAGCTCATTCCAAGGGAGTTGAAAACCCGCATCACTAAGGATGTCATTGTGAGTATCATCGGGTCGAGAAGAGCGGGCAAGACTTATTTTTTCTATCAATTAATGCGTGACATCAACGAAAACGAAAAAGATAAAACGCGTATTCTTTACCTCGACTTTGAGTATCCTGAACTGACTGGTATAACGTTCGACGAAATAAAGGAGATTGTGAACATGCATAGAGAACTTTTTGGAAACGAACCAGAATACCTGTTTTTTGACGAGATACAAAATGTAGAGAACTGGGAGAAGCCAATAAGAAGTTTGTATGAGCTAAAACGCTTTTATATCTTCATAACCGGCTCTTCTTCCAGACTCCTGTCAAAAGAAATAGCCACTGCGCTGCGAGGGAGGACCATAAGCTACACCCTTTTTCCCTTCTCGTTCCGCGAGTATTTGAAAGTGGAAGGATTTGAAAAGAATCAGAGGAGAGGCAAAGGTAAATACCTCAGTTCCTCTGAAGAGAGCATGATAAAGCACTTCATGAGGGAATTCACTCGCTCCGGAGGACTGCCACAGGTTGTGCTTAATAAAGACGAAGAATACAGGCGAAGATTTTTCATCGAATATCTGGACCTTGTGGTTTACAGGGATATAATTGAGAGATACGGGGTAAAGAATCTCCACGTGGTGAAACTCATGATGAAGTTTTTGATGAGCAGTTTCGCAAAAGAATTTTCCATTCACAGGTTTTACAATACATTGAAGTCACAGAATATAAAGGTGAGCAAAAAGACGCTGTATAATTATTTCGCTTATTTTGTGGACGCACTCTTCGTTTACCCGATATACAGGTTTTCATATTCAATAAAAGAAGTTCAACTTTCCGTTCCCAAAATTTACGTCATGGATACAGGACTATTAACATTAACAAATACAATGGGCTTTTCGGAGAACAGGGGCAGACTTATGGAGAACGTGGTTGCAATAGAGCTTCTGCGAAGGAAATCGTGCTTTGCACCCTCTACGGAAATATATTATTACAAGAGTTCAGAAGGAAAAGAAGTGGATTTTGTAGTTAAGGATGGATTGGGGGTAAAACAGTTGATTCAAGTCTGTTACGATATTGATGACCTCAGCACGAGAGAGCGGGAGCTGAAATCGTTGATAAAAGCGTCAAAGGAATTAAAATTAAAAAGTGAAGATTTGCTGGTAATAACGTGGGATTACGAAGCAAGGGAGGAGTTTAAGGGGGCAATAATAAAGTTCGTCCCGTTATGGAAGTGGCTGTTAGAGTAGATTAAAAGATTATAACACCTCCATATCCAACAACACTGGACCTATCACCAATAATATCCCCGCTTGTTGCGTATTTTATCAATTCCCCTTCTCTTGCACCGAGTTTTTTCGCCGCATACATCATCGCTGCTATTGGACCAACACCACATGCTGTCGAGTTCCGCTCATATATTCTGTTGTAAAACTTGCCAACATCCAACTCCGTTATCGCTTCTATCACGTATTCATCCTTCTCTCTTGCCATTCTATCAGGTTCATAATGCGTGAAATCCGAAGACGCGATCACAACTACTTTTTTATCAAATTTGGCAATCGTCTCAGCCAGGTCTTCTCCTACCTCTCTTGCTGTATCCTCATCGCTTAAGCTCATACAGATAGGAACAAATTTGAAATTTTTATCAAAGAGGAATTGAAGAAAAGGGAGCTGAACTTCTATGGAGTGCTCGTATTTATGCGCAGCTTCATCCACATCAATAATCCTCTTTGGCAGTGCATCCACAAAGGCTTTGTCCACTTCCACTTCTCCTAAGGGCGTCACCCACGTATCCTCAGAAACGGCAATAAGCGAGCCTATACCCTGATGATTGGGACCAAGGATGACGAATGTGTCCGCTTCTGGTATTTTGGAGTAAACATTCGCCGCTACGCCTCCTGAATACATATACCCCGCGTGTGGAACCACAGCTCCGAGAACATCCTCTTTTTCTCCCCTTGTTACACCCGCGAAACATTCTTTCAGTTGTTCTTCCAATCTACTTCTCTCTGCTTCATAAAAAGCACCTGCTACTGCCGCTCTTCTCATTTTTATATCTCTGCCTCAAAATCATCCACACTGTAATTGAATACGAACTCTTCATCCTTGCCTCCTTCTTTACGGTGCCTTTCCCTTAATAGTTCTCTTGCAAGCAGCCAGTAAACGGTAGCAAGCGCTTTTCTACCCTTGTTATTCGTGGGAATAATAAAATCTACGTCAGTGGTAGAATTGTTTGTGTCGCAGAGTGCCACCACTGGTATGCCGGTATCCACGCCCTCCTTCAAAGCCTGTGCATCGGTCATTGGATCGGTCAAGACCAGTATAGAAGGCTCTGTGAAGTAATCACATCCAGGATTTGTTAAAGTCCCGGGAATAAACCTCCCGGCTATTGATTTTGCACCCGTCACTTTAGCGAACATGTTCACAGGATGATGCCCATATTCTCTCGCGGATACAACTAATATAGAGGAAGGCTCGTAATTTGCCAAAAATTTCGCTGCTACCCTCAGTCTTGCATCCATAATTTCTATATCTAATAAATACAGCCCATCCGGTCTTGCCTGGTAAATAAATCGCTTCATGTCACCGGTTTTTTGCTGCGTTCCTATGTGGACGCCACTTGCTAAATAATCAGGACCTGGTATTAACATGTCCGCCTCTTCTTTTTCCTCTTCCTTTTCTTGTGCCATATCTCTTTACCTGCATCCTGTTATCTTCTATTTCTTATCACCTCATTCATATTATTCTTTTCTGTTTTTATATATATTATAAATATGGAAGAGGAGAAAGAAGCAGTAAAGCAATATATAGAGGATTTGAGGAAGAAGATACACTATCACAATTACCGATACTATGTGTTGGACGAGCCGGAGATCTCGGATGCCGAATACGATAGGCTATTTAAGGAATTAGAGGAACTCGAAAGCAAGTATCCGGAATTGATAACGCCTGATTCGCCAACACAAAGGGTGGGAGCGAAGCCTCTGACGGAATTCGGGACATACGAACACAGCATACCCATGCTGAGTTTGAACAGTGTTTCTGATGTAAGCGATGTAAGAGATTTCGATGAGCGAGTGAGAAAGTTTCTTGGAATAGAGGGGGGAAAGATAGAATATGTGGTAGAGCCGAAGATAGATGGGTTAGCTATGGAACTTGTATATGAGAACGGGGTTCTCTCAGTGGGAAGTACAAGAGGAGATGGAACAACAGGGGAGGATATAACACAGAATCTGAGAACGATAAAGACAATACCACTGCGTATTTTTTCTGATGCTCCTCCTCTACCGTTACTGGAAGTTAGGGGCGAGGTTTTTATGCCCGTGAGCAAGTTCAAAGAGCTGAATGATGCGTTAGGGGCAAGGGGTGAGAAGATGTTTGCAAATCCGAGAAACGCGGCTGCGGGCTCTGTAAGGCAGTTAGACCCGAAGGTTACCGCATCTCGACCCCTGGATTTCTTTGCCTATGGTGTTGGCAGGGCAGAGGGTAAGGAGTTCTCAACGCAGTGGGAAGTATTGAATTATTTGCGGAATATCGGGTTTAAAGTAAGTCCTTTAATAAGGCGGTTCGAGCATATAAAGGATGTGATTGAATACCACGAGGAAGTGAAAGCGAAAAGGGATGAATTGGATTATGAGATTGATGGAATAGTGGTAAAGGTAAATAGTATAGAGCTGCAAGAAAGGCTGGGGACGATTTCGAGGAGTCCGAGATGGGCAATTGCATACAAATTTCCAGCAAGAGAGGAGTTTACGCGCGTAAAGGATATAGTGGTGCAAGTAGGACGGACCGGTGCATTGACCCCCGTTGCGGTGTTAGAACCCGTACCAATAGCTGGCGTGACAGTAAGCAGGGCAACATTGCATAACGAAGACGAATTGAGGAGGAAAGACGTGCGGATTGGCGACACCGTGGTGGTAGAAAGGGCAGGGGATGTTATACCCGAGGTTGTAAGCGTAATAAAATCGAAGAGGACGGGGGCTGAGAAAGAATTCAAGATGCCTGATAGATGTCCCGTCTGCGGTGCAGAGGTGATAAAGGAAGGACCGATTGTAAGGTGTATCGGTGTTTCGTGCGTGGCACAGTTAAAAGAGCGGATAAAACATTTTGCATCGCTTCGTGCGCTCAACATAGAAGGACTGGGTGAGAAAGTGATAGAACAGTTAGTGGATAGAAAAATGGTCTCGGATGCTGCGGATTTGTTCTTCTTAACAAAAAGGGACCTTTTGAAGCTGGATAGGATGGGCGACAAATCGGCACAGAACATATTGGATGCTCTCGAGAAGAGCAAGCATACTACTTTCGCTCGACTTATTCATGCTTTAGGAATAAGGCACGTGGGTGAGCATACCGCATCTTTGCTCGCCGATAATTTCAGAGACCTGGAATCGTTACGGAATGCGAGTTATGAGGATTTGGTAAGCATACCGGAGATAGGACCGGAGGTAGCGAAAAGCATTCTTTTGTTCTTCGAGCAGGAAAGCACGAAGGAATTGTTGGATAAGTTGGAAAGGGCAGGGGTAAGTTATGAAAAGAAGGAGGTAGCAGAGGAAGAAGAGAGAAAGATTCTGGAAGGAAAGACATTTGTGTTCACCGGGCGCATCTCTATGCCAAGAGAGGAAGCGAAGAGAATAGTGGAGCAGTTTGGAGGGCGAGTGGCATCGAGCGTGTCGAAGCGCACAGATTATGTGGTGGCAGGAGAAGAAGCAGGGTCTAAGTTAGAGCGTGCGCGGAAACTGGGTGTGAAGGTGATAAACGAGGAAGAGTTCAGGACAATGGTGAGATGAAATGCTGATTTGGAAAGATATCCGGCTGACAATTGGATTTAAAGAATCAGAAGTTAGGGCTTTATTTGACTCTGGGTCAAGTTTCATAGTGATGGGATATCGCACCGGATATTATAATATGCTCGAATATGCTCGCCGACAATGGAAACCTGGGGAATAGAGCTTGACCTTAAAAAGGGCGAGTTAGTAGTTCATGGCGGGGCGTTTTTGTTGTAAGAGAAGAGATGTTGTACGGATAAAGTAGGAAAAGAGTTTAAAATTAAAAAAGCATTAGAATCATTGATTGTTTTGGATTTGGAAGGGAAAAGAGGTAAAGAGTTCGATTAATTGAGTTAGAGATTTGAGGGAA
>JAODGF010000139.1:0-2576 GCA_025464645.1 Methanosarcinales archaeon | reverse complement strand
TTAAAGGAGGAGAAAGAAGATGTCTAAATATACTATTGTTATAGAAAAAGCGGAAGGTAATTACTCGGCGTACTGCCCTGACCTACCCGGCTGTATTGCCACTGGTCGGACAGAAGAGGAAACGATTCAGAGGATGAAAGAGGCTATCGAGTTTCATATAGAAGGATTGCGGGAGGAAAAAACATCTATTCCTACGCCTACCACTAAAGCTGTATCCGTTGATGTAACTGTATAGGGATGAAGCTCAAAATTTTGGTTCCCCCTAAAGGTAAAGCGAGAGGGATAAAAAAATATTTTCACGAATAAATTAGCTATAATAAGAAGATGATAAACCTCGACATGGCGCGGATTTTTGATGAGATTGCAGATATTTTGGAAGTAAAAGGGGAGAATCCGTTCAGGATAAGGGCGTACAGACGAGCGGCTCGGACAATAGAAACACTTGTGCAGGACCTTAAGGTGATAGCGGAGCGAGGAGGAGTCAGCGAATTAAAGAAAATACCAGGTGTGGGGGAGGGTATTGCAAAGAAGATAGTGGAGATTGCAAAAACAGGTGATTGCAAGAAGCATAGAGAGTTAATGCAAGAAGTGCCTCCGGGTTTGCTTGAACTATTGGCTATTCCTCGTATCGGTCCGAAGACCATAGCAAAACTGTATGAAGAGCTTGAGATAAAGAGTGTAGAAGAACTGGAAGAAGCAGCGAAAGCGCATAAGTTAGAAGCACTCCCTGGATTGGGTGCTAAGGTAGAAGAGAACATATTGAAAGGGATAGAGCAATACAGAAGGTATAAAGGACGTGCATTGCTCTCCAAAGCGCTTCCTTATGCTGAATCAATAGTAACCGAATTGAAGAAGTTAGATGCGGTGGATAAAATAACAATTGCGGGTAGCTTGCGCAGGATGCGTGAGACAATAGGAGATATAGATATATTGGTAGTCTCGAAGAGACCGAAGGAAGTGATGGACGCATTCACGAGTCTTGACGGTGTGGAGGATATAGTGGCAAAAGGAGACACGAAGTCGTCTATTGTGTTGAAGGGAATGGATGTGGACTTGAGGGTGGTGGACGCAGCATCATTTGGCGCTGCTGCTCATTATTTCACGGGCTCCAAGCATCATAACATAAGAATCCGCGAGTTGGGTGTGAAGCGCGGGTTAAAGATAAATGAATACGGTATTTTTCGGGGCGATGAGAAGATAGGCGGCGAGGATGAGGAGGATGTATTCAAAAGTGTAGGTGTTGCATATATCCCACCCGAGTTGAGAGAAGACAGGGGAGAGGTAGAAGCTGCTAAGGAGAATAGAATACCGAAATTGTTGGAGTTAAGCGATCTGAAGGGCGATTTGCACGTGCATACGAAATGGAGCGATGGAAAGAACAGCATAGAGGAGATGGCTGAGACTGCTATCGCTTTGGGTTATGAGTATATCGCAGTGGCAGACCATTCTCCCGCAGTAGGTATTGCCGGTGGGATGAATGAGGATAAAGTAAAGAAGAGGGAGAAGGAGATAGAAAAGGTGAATGAGAAGTTTGAAAAGGAAGGTACAAAATTCAGGGTTTTATCCGCTGCTGAGGTGGATATAAAGTCTGATTTCTCTATGGATTTCCCGGATGAGATATTAAAATCGCTGGATGTGGTCGTGGGTGCGGTTCATACAAAATTCTCGCAGGACCGGGGCACGATGACAGAACGAATCATAACTGCGATGGAAAATGAGAATGTGGATATAATTGCACATCCAACAGGGCGTGTTCTGGGCAAAAGGGACCCGTACGAGGTGGATATGGAGCGATTGATGGAAGCCGCAAAGGATACTGGCACAGTCATGGAACTTAATTCTTTCCCTGACAGACTTGACCTTAATGATGTGCATTGCAGGCTCGCGAAGGATTATGGAATATTGATTGCAATCTCAACGGATGCGCATGATGCAACACAGATGGGTGCAGTGATAAAATATGGGGTGGCAACAGCAAGAAGGGGGTGGCTTGAGGCAAAAGACGTGGTGAATACGAGGGGGTTGGAAGAGATGATGAGGATGATGAAGGGGTAAAAGTAATTAATAGTTCCGACATTTACGCTTATTTTAAGCGATTGGAACAAAGCTGCTGGCAACTCTTTCCGATTATGCGAAAAAAAGGGCTTCACTATTAAACAAACGCTTCCGGGAAGAAGTCATAGCAACTTTAAACTATCTTCGGTCAATGAGAGAAAGACCATAACATTCCCAATGGGATTAACGATGACGAAGAGGGCGATGAAAGCCATCAGGAAGAACGTATATAGGGTGTACATACTTTGATCTTCTTCTTTTCTATCGCTTTTATTATTTTTGGCATTCTTAAATGTTGCGTCAGCCTTATCCGTTCATGCGTCCGCTCTTACATTCTTCTTAGCTCTTCAAACGTGTCAAACCATTAATATAAATAAAGATCGAGATAATAAACAATAGGAGGCTGGAAATAATGGACACCACAATTAAATCAATCCGGGCAAGAGAGATCTTAGATTCAAGAGGTAATCCAACCGTAGAGGTGGACATAAAATTAGAGGGTGGCGTTATAGGCCGTGCTG
>JAODGF010000022.1:6064-19292 GCA_025464645.1 Methanosarcinales archaeon | reverse complement strand
GTAGGTGTGACGCCCTCTGTGCTGGTAATAGGTGGAGGTATAGCAGGAATACAAAGCGCACTGGACATTGCAGATGCGGGTTTTCAGGTCTATTTAGTGGAACGAGAACCGACCATCGGGGGGCACATGGCACAGCTTGATAAAACATTTCCCACTTTAGATTGCTCTGCCTGTGTGCTCACACCGAAGATGGTGGATGTAGCTCGTCATGAGAACATCAAGCTGATTACTTATGCGGAAGTGGAGAGTGTGGAGGGCTATGTAGGGAATTTCAGGGTGACGGTAAAGAAGAAGCCCCGTTACGTGGACGAGGCGAAATGCACGGGCTGTGGAGAATGTGCAAACATATGCCCGATTAAAGAAGTCGTTCCCAATGATTTCGATTTGGGGTTATCAAAAAGAGGGGCGGTGTACATTCCTTTTCCTCAAGCTATTCCTCTGGTGTACACAATTGATAAAATAAACAGAGTACCACCATGTAGATTGGGATGTCCGGCAGGTGTGAATGTGCAGGGTTACGTTGCTTTGATTTCGCAGGGTAGATATAAGGAAGCAGTTGATTTGATAAGGGAGACGAATCCGTTACCTGCGATTTGTGGGTATGTATGCCCACATCCGTGTGAGGATAGATGCAATCGAGGAGAAATTGACGAGCCGATTGCCATTGCGGCGTTGAAACGATTTGCAGCCGATTATATTGATTATGAAGAGGATAAAGAAGGAAATACGATTAAGGAGGAGAGAGAGGAGAAGATAGCGATTATTGGCTCAGGTCCCGCGGGTCTAACCGCAGCCTATTATCTTGCGAAGAGCGGGTATTCAGTAAGGATATTTGAGAAGTTGCCGGTTTCCGGAGGAATGCTTGCTGCTGGAATTCCTGAATACCGGTTACCAAGAGACGTTTTGAGAAAAGAGATAGATTACATCAAACGAGAAGGTGCCGGGAAAATAGCGATAGAAACAGGAAGTAGGATAGACAAAGAAGGTTTTGAAAGACTTAGAACAGAATACAACGCTATTTTCGTATCCATTGGAGCGGATAAGAGCAGAGAACTCGGTATTAAGGGTGAGAGTTTGAGGGGAGTAGTTCATGGTGTTGATTTCCTTCGTGAACTGAATCTGGGTAAAGAAGTGGAAATAGGTAAGAAAGTGGCGGTGATAGGCGGCGGAAACGTAGCGATAGACGCAGCGAGATGTGCGTTGCGATTGGGTTCTGACGTGACGATTGTGTATAGAAGGTCGAAGGAGGAGATGCCGGCAAGAGAAGAGGAGATAACAGATGCAGCGGAAGAAGGCGTGAAAATAGCATATTTAACGAATCCGAGTAGAATCATTGGTGATGAAGCAGGAAAAGTGCGAGGAATGGAATGTATGAAGATGGAATTGGGAGAACCAGATGAATCCGGGAGACGAAGACCTATACCTGTTGAAGGTTCGGAGTTTATGATGGATGTAGATACGGTCATGCTGGCAATAGGTCAGCAATCGGAGCTTGGATTCCTTGAAGGAAGTGGTGTAGAAATATTTGGCAACCGGATAAAAGCGGATGAAAATGGGCGAACAAACGTAGAGGGTGTATTTGCAGGTGGTGACGCCGTGACAGGACCTGCAACGGTGATAGATGCGATAGCAGGAGGTAAGAGAGCCGCAGAGGCAATTGATAGGTATCTGCGGGGAGAGCACTTACCAGAACAGGAGGGAGAAAGAGAGGAAGAGGCAAGGAAAAAGGAGGAGATAGGAATAGAGGAGGTAAAAGCATGGCTACCGGAGTTAGAGAAGAAAGAAAGGATAAGGATGCCGAAACTACCGATTGAAAGCAGGAGGAATAGCTTTGAAGTGGTTGAGCTTGGATTTACAGAGGATGAAGCGATAGAAGAGGCAAAAAGATGCTTGAGATGTGGAATTTGTGCAGATTGCAGGCTCTGTGAGAAGGTATGTGAGGCAGATGCGATAAACCACGAGATGAAAGAAGAATTGTTTGAGATAGAGATAGGGGCGATAATAGCCGCAACGGGTTATGATTTGTTCGACCCTACTTTGGAGCCAAATTACGGGTATGAATATGATGAGGTAATAACAGGCTTGGAATTCGAGCGGCTCTGTAACGCTTCCGGTCCGTCTGGTGGGAAGATAGAAATAAATGGAAAAGAGCCGAAAGAAGTGGTTTTCATTTCTTGCGTGGGGTCAAGGGAGAAAGAGGTGGAATGCGGAAAGGGGAATGAATACTGCTCCAGGGTCTGCTGTATGTACATAGCGAAACAGGCGCACCTGGTGAAAGAGCATATCCCGGATGCGAATGTAACGGTGTTCTATACGGATGTGAGGGCATTTGGTAAGGGATTTGAAGAGTTTTACTGGCGAGTGAAGGAGGAAGGCGTGAAGTACATAAGAAGGGAGTTAACAGACGAGATAAAAGTGAAGAAAGATGAAAAGGGCAAATTGAAAGTAAAAACGGTAAGTGAAGGTCGTTATGTGGAGAAGGAGGCAGACCTTGTGGTACTTGCAACTGGCATTGTTCCCCGAAGCGATATCCTTGACCTTGCAAGGAAATTAAAGATAACACAAAGTGCCGATAAATTCTTTCTTGAAGCGCATCCAAAACTTAGACCGATGGATACGCTTACCGATGGTATTTTCATCGCTGGATGCTGTCAATCGCCAAAAGATATTCCTGATAGCGTGGCACAGGCATCAGCAGCGGCATCGCGAGCTTGCAGTCTCTTATCCAGGGACTATATAGAAGTGGAGCCGATAATAGCAGAAGTGAATGAAGCGCTTTGCATCGGCTGTGGTGCATGCGAGGAGGTTTGTCCGTTTGGGGCGATAGAGTTGAGAGAAGAGGAGAAGCAGTTGGAGGAAATCTTGCTCAGAACGAGGAAATCGTATGTGAATCCAGCGCTCTGTAAAGGCTGTGGCGCATGCATTCCCGAATGCCCAGTCGGTGCGATGACACAGAAGCACTTTACGTCTGTACAGATAGAGGCAATGTTAAGTGCTTCTTCCTCTATTTTGTAGAATTTGTCCTAAGAGTTTTTGCCCAATTTTGAGGATTTTTTAAGAACTTTCTTATTTCTTTGCATTCGTCATTTGAAAAATATCCATCCTCATAAGCTAAGGGTAACAGAACATCCCAATTCACCAGAGAATGCAACATTAAACCATGTTCTTTAAGTTTTTCTCTTGCTTTGGGTATCCCATATTCAAATATCACTAAGACATGCTTCATGGCCCCTCCTGCATTTGAGACTCCTTTAAAGAAGTTTATTTTACTACGTGAATCAAAAATCAAGTCTTCAAACAATAATACTTTATCTCCTTTCTCGATTTTTCCTTCTATTTGAGACAGTCTGCCGTGCCCTTTTGGAGTTTTTCTGACGTAAATCATAGGGATATCCAGCTCTTCAGATAGCCACGCAGCAAACGGAATCCCTGCTGTCTCCCCTCCTGCGATTATGTCTATGTTTTGAATTCCTATATTTTCTCTTACAATGTAACTTGCGCATTCTATTATTTTCCGTCTTTCATTTGGATATGAGATTATTTTTCGGCAATCAACATAGACAGGACTAAGTACACCGGATGTAAATTGATAAGGAACGCCATCATAAAAATGAACAGATTCGATTTTGAGGAGGATTTCTGAGCACATCTCTGATATATCTTCCATAGTTACATCCACCACATACATATATAAATTAATTCAATAAATAAGTGAGATATAGATTTCAAAATATGGAATTTCAGAATGTTTTAAAGTAAAAGCGACATGAACTGGAGTGAAATACAGAATAGAATAAAGGGATGTACGAAGTGCAAAGAAGAAGGCTTTTATTCGGTTAGATGCCCTGATGATAGAATCCCAACATCAGAACCCCAGAACGCAAAGTTCCTTTTTATTTCTGAAGCACCTCCTCTGAACAGTCGCTACTACTTCTATCACGAAAGATCAAAAGACAGATTGCGAAATAGTTTATTTGAACTCTTACGAAGTGATTTGAACTATGAGATCAACACCATAGACGATTTTATCGAAGCGGGTTTTTATCTTCTGCCGACAGTGAAGTGCCCCTCAGCGAGGAACGGTAAAAATGCCGCTCCTCATGGAAAAGTTATAAAACTCTGTGCGGAACAGCACCTTAAACGAGAAATCGAGTATATAAAGCCCGAAAGGGTTTGTTTATTAGGACGAACAGCGCTACTGGGTTTTTTAACCTTACGCAATATTTGGGACATGCAAGCGCGAGGCTCTATGGACATGGAGAGGACACTAACCGACACAGCGGGAAAGGTGTTAGAAGTAAAGATTTTAGATAAAAACGCAAAGTTTGTAATTTCGTATTGGCCAACGAAGAGACATCGCAAGTTTCATCAAATAAGCGAGCACATAAAGCTGTTGATAGATGAAACGTAGAGGAGATTGCCCATCAAACCGGTGGCGAGTAAAAAATAAAAATACGCAAGTTATTTATATATTCGCATCCATTTACACAAACGTGAAACCCAAAAATGCTTTCCATAAAAGAAGTGAGCAAGCACTTTGACAGCCTAACAGCCATCAAGGACGTAAGCTTTAGAATAAAGAAGGGCGCGATAGTCGGTCTTGTGGGTCCGAATGGTGCGGGAAAATCAACGCTCCTGAACGTCGTGAGTGGCGTCTATCCACCCACTTCAGGGTCAATCATATTTAATGGATTGGATATAACAAACTTGAGTCCCAATAAAGTATGTAAGCTGGGAATCGCTAAGACATTCCAGCTCGTGCACTCTTTCCCTGAACTCTCTGCATTTCAAAACGTCCTTGTAGGTGCGTTGTTCGGGAATTCCGAAAAGATCAGTATGGAGGAAGCCAGAGAAAAGGCAGAACAGAATCTTGATTCCGTTGGTTACCCTTTGGATAAGATAAATTACCCGGTGAAAAACCTTAATGTTGTCGAGCTTAAGAGAGTACAGCTTGCAAGAGCTCTGGCAACCGACCCAAAACTATTGTTGTTAGATGAGGTAACGACAGGACTAAATCCGAAAGAAAGCAAAGATGCAATCGCACTGATACAGAAAATCCGCGACTCCGGAATAACAATACTCATGGTAGAACATGTTATGAGGGTTATAATGAACGTCTCCGACAGTATTGTTGTACTGCACCACGGAGAAAAGATAGCGGAAGGAACACCCGCTGAAATAGCAGCGGATGAAAAGGTTATAAACTCATATCTCGGAGAAAAAGCATATATGTGATAAGAAAAGAGAGGAAAATTCCAAATATGCTTGAGATAAAGGAATTAAATGTCGCTTACGATAAGGTACAGGTGTTATGGGACATCTCTTTCAATATTAACGAGGGAGAGATTGTAACCCTCCTCGGTTCTAACGGAGCAGGGAAGTCAACCACTGTAAAGACCATCCAGGGTCTGCTTAAGTCAAAGTCAGGCAGTATCAGGTTCATGGACAAGAGTATTGAAGGACTACCAGCGTACAAGATAGTGGCTGCGGGGATTTCTCTCGCACCTGAGGGCAGAGAGATATTCCCGAAGATGAGCGTCCTTGAAAACCTTATACTGGGAGCTTATGTGCCAAGAGCAAAGGAGTTACGTGAAGAGAGTCTCGATTGGGTCTTCAAACTCTTTCCAAAACTCAAAGAGAGGAAAAAACAGCTCGCAGGAACACTGAGTGGAGGAGAACAGCAGATGCTCGCCATAGCACGCGCTCTGATGTCGAAACCAAAACTTCTGATGCTGGATGAGCCATCACTCGGATTAGCTCCCGTAATCGTATTACAGGTATTCGATATAATAAAAAAGCTGAATGAGGAAGGGGTTACCATATTACTCGTGGAACAGAACATACATCATGCGCTTGAGCTCTCTGACCGCGCATATGTGCTGGAAAAGGGGAGGATAATTCTGGAAGGGAAAGGCCATGAGCTTCTTGATCATGAATATGTAAAAAACGCTTATTTAGGAATCTAATATGTCATCTTGATTTTATCTTCTCAGGGATAGACACAAGCCCCTTCGGCAGGAATATCACAATAAGGACGAGGATAACGCCAATCAATATAAGTCTTTCATACATCAAACCGAAAGTTCGCAGAACCTCCCAGATAAATGTAATTACAATTGTACCAAGTATTGGACCGCCAATGGTGAAGAGCCCGCCACTTATAGAGTATATTATCGGCCAGAACGATATGTCCATGCCATAGATCTCGGGGGTTATATACCCAAAATGATGTACTTCTAATGCTCCGGCAATTCCGGTGAAGAATGCGCTTATAGCAAACGCCATTAACTTATACTTTGTAACCCCAATACCCATCACCTTTGCTTCCAGCTCGTTCTCCCTTATTGCTTCCAGGGCGAGCCCCATCCTCGACTTCGTTATCAGGTAGATTATAACGATCACTGCAACTGCGATAAGCAGCATGATATAATACTCGTACATGATATAATTTGTTATTGTTATAGGAATCAGTCTCTTCGCGGGGAGACCATCCCAGCCTCCGGTAAGCCACGAAAGCTCCGTGGTTATCGTATGAGCTATAATCGCAAATCCGAAGGTTACCATAGCAAGGAACCACTCCCGCATCCGAATACAGGTAAGACCTATCAGAACACCTATAAACGCAGCAAATAAACCTCCGACAAGTATTGCCGCAATCGGAGGAAGACCAAGACTACTTGCTATTATCGCAGACACATAACCACCGATACCGAAAAAAGCTGCATGCCCCAGCGACGCCTGACCAGAAAGAGCGAGCAGATTCCATGCTGATGAGTATATGATAAACACAAGCGTTATAATCAAAACCGTCAGCAAATACTGATTGATCCCAAAAATTAGGGGTATCAGAAATGCAAGAATCAGCGAAATAATTCCAATCCCGGTTTTCATGTTTATGGTTACGTTTATCCTATCTAATTTCATCCTGACTACTCCCCCTTCTCGCCGAATATGCCTGTCGGTCTTATTACAAGAACTATAATTAAGATAAAGAAGGCTATCGTATCCTTCCATGCTGTGAACGACATTGAAACGCCAAATAAGCCTACAAAGGATTGCATGAATAAAGGCACAATGTTTTCCGCTATACCCAGAGTGAGACCTGCTACAATAGCCCCTGGTATGCTGCCGAGCCCGCCGATGATTATAACAGCAAAAGCTTTTATTGCCGGGATTGAGCCCATATACGGGTTCGCTATCTGACCACTTATCACCCATAAGCTCCCAGCCGCCGCGGCAAGCGCAGAGCCCATTGCAAAACTGAGCATGTCCATCCGCTCCACGTGAATTCCCATTAAAACAGCAGCCTCGCGGTTCTGGCTTGTGGCACGCATCGCCCTCCCGAGGGTGGTTCTCTTCATGAAGAGTTGAAAGGCAATCAGAAATACAACTGTAAATGCGATAATAATGATATAATCCATTGGCAACTGGATAGAGCCTATGGAAACGGAAACATCGCTGTAAGGGCTATGAATGGACCTTGAGTCCGTAGTCCATAACAAAGCCGCTAAATTCTGAAATAGATAAATCAATCCAAGACTGAGAAATATCTCGTTTAACTTCCCTGTACCCATTATCGGGCGGAAGCAAAGCCTTTCAATAAAAACCCCGATAATGCCCAGAATAACCATAGCTAAAGCAATAATAAGATAGGGGTTGATCCCTAAAAGGGTATAAATCCAGAAGGCGGCATAAGCACCAAGCATTAATAACTCACCATGAGCGAAGTTCACGACCTTCATAACACCGAAAATCAGGTTCAGCCCTATCGCTAAGAGAATATAAATGCAGCCTGCATAAAGACCCCATACTAAGATCTGTATTAAAACACTAAGATCCATAGTTTTGAATAGAGAATAAAAAATAAAAAGAAAAAATTATGGACTCCCGGGCTCGTACCAATCCGGCAGTACAAAATCTGTTTCCTTTATGTTATCTGGCCACACTATCTTCGGTCTCGTCTCGCCGGCTGTTTCATCCCAGATCAACTGCTCCATGTAAAGCTCGAATTTACTCTCTCGATAATCTTTTGAAAAGGTTATCACACCGTTCTGCATCACCTCTATAACCTGTGGCATCTCGAGCGCAGCCAAAGAAGCCCTTACCTCTTCCTTGTCCAGGGTACCAGCGTTTTTAATCGCTTCAGCCGCGACATAAACACCCTCGTATGTTGATGCCCCCATCATACTTGGGGATGTACCCCACCTGTTCTCAAAGTCCGCCTTGAATTTTGCGACTACATCGTGGATTGGTCCTGATGGAATGGCATAAGGACTAAATCTGCTCTCCTGTATTGAGTATTCTCCCCATCTCCCCACCCCGGTATAATAGTCGGGGTCGTCATTGCACTCGACTGAGAGATAGATAGTATCCAGACCAACGTCCTTCCTTCCCTGAGCCACTATGAGCGTCTGCTCGTTAAGGAACGCCGCGGGATATACAACATCCGGTTTAGAGTCCTTTATTACCGTTAGCGCGGTTCTGAAGTCCGTCTCACTCATCTTAAATTTCTCCGCCGAAACGATGTCAATGTTGAGGCTGTGTTTCTCTATCGCCTTTTTAATGCCATCAAAAACGCCCTCGCCATACTTGCTGTCCTGGTATAGAACCGCTAATCTGAGTGGTCTGTCCGCTGAAAAATTGAATCGCTCATATATTCTGGGCTTTACTACATCGTTGACAAAAAGCAGAGTCGCTTCGGGATAGTCGTCTGTTGTAGGACAGTGATGGAAGAAATAGGAAGTGTCTATATCGGTCCTTCTCGTTATTATCGGAGAGGATGCTCCGGTTATAATAAAAGGCACTTTGTGTTCTGATGCAACAACCTGGTCAGCATACGTTATGCCGCTCGAAAAACCACCGATCAATAAGTCAACCTTATCCTCCGTAATGAGCTTTGTTACTGCCTTCACACCGCCTTCTCTGCTCGTTTCCGTGTCGCCCTTAACGAGTGTAATCTGCATATCAACGCCGCCGACATCAACTCCGCCCCTGGCATTTATCTCCTCTGCCGCCAATAGCGCAGACTGCCACATATCAGTCCCCGTTGTACTCGCCCCTCCAGTCAGAGGAGCGACAATCCCTATCTTTATCTCTTTTACTTCTTCTTCTGGTGGCTGCACACAACCTGCAATCAACACTGAAACCACAAACACAGCAAATAAAATCCCGTTCTTCTTGTTCATATCAAACACCTCACTTATTTTTTATGGTCACAGTTAAGATTTGAAGGGTTATTTAAACTTTTCTATTTTTTCACGGTAAAGTCAAGTTACTTATTATTTATGTATATAGACATATTACTAACCTAAGTTATAAGGGAGGATAAAAATGGAGAGTAAAGACAAAATTTTCGATGCTATAATTAAGCAGGTGAGAGCGGAGCCCTATGCAAAGAAGATGGGGATGGAACTGATAGAATTGGATGAAGGGTACTCAAAAGTTAAAATGGCATTTAAGGAGGATATGGAGAATATTTTTGGTATGGCGCATGGTGGAGCGATATTTTCTCTGATTGATGAAGCATTTGAAACCGCAGCAAACTCACATGGAACCACGGCGGTTGCGCTCAGTATGAATATTACCTATATAAAACCCGCTTCGGCGGGGGATGTCTTATACGCGGAAGCGAAAGAGGTGAGCAGGTCCGGCAGAATTGGAACATACACAATCAAAGTCGAAAATGATAGTGGCAACCTGATTGCCATTTGTCAAGCTCTGGTTTACAGAAAAAAGGATGAATTACCTTTCCTGGATTTAGCGCGATGAGGTAACAAAAGTGAGCACAAACTCAGCAAACTCAGAAGAGCCTCTAACGATTTTAAACACCGTCTTCAATCACCGCTCTTTTCGTACACAACAGGAAGAGATAATTGACAATGTCTTAGCCAGGAGGAACACGCTTGCTATTCTACCCACGGGTGCCGGGAAATCACTATGCTTTCAAATACCCGCATTGATATTTGATGGTCTGACAGTAGTAGTAAGCCCGTTAATCGCATTGATGAAAGACCAGGTGGATGGGTTGAAGAAGAGAGGAGTTCTTGACGTGGCGTATATCAATTCCATGCTCGACCAGAGCGCAAAAGAGCGCATCTACGAGCTATTAAAAGCATCGAAATTGAAGATGTTGTATGTCGCCCCTGAAACATTCGTAGATAACAAATTAATGAGTATATTAAAGTCGTGTAATATCAGTTTAATAGCGATTGACGAGGTGCATTGCATTTCCATCTGGGGTCATAACTTTAGACCTGACTATTTACGACTGCGAAGGATGATAAGGGCATTGAACAGCCCACCTGTGCTTGGATTAACAGCCACAGCCACAAAAACAGTCGAAGTGGATGTGCAGAAACAATTGGACATAAAATGTGACGTGTTCAAAGCCAGCTTTGACCGTAAGAACCTGTTACTTTCTGTAATCCGTTTGAAAAGCAATCATGGAAAGGAAAAAATCTTGAAAGGACTTTTGGAAAAGCTTAAAGGCTCTGTCATCGTTTATGTCAATTTCACAAGAACCGCAGAGGAGCTGGCTAAATATTTAGCCGCGGAAGGGTTGAGCGCATCGTATTATCACGGTCAAATAAGAGATAGTGGAGAAAGGAGAAGGATACAAAATGATTTTATAAGCGGGGGAACGAGGATCGTGGTAGCTACAAATGCCTTTGGGATGGGCATTGACAAAGAGGACATAAGGGGAATAATCCATTACGAGCTGCCAAAATCTATTGAAAACTATTATCAGGAGGTAGGTCGTGCGGGAAGGGATGGAAAGCCTGCGTATTGCTTCTTGCTTTATTCTGTAATGGACGAAATCAAGCTGCGGAAACTGGTTCAGTATACTACACCATCGCGGAAGCAAATAAAAGCGATGCTCGATCTGTTGAGACGAGCAGAGGGGAAATTAATTTACGTGAATGTGAAGAGGATATCAAACGATTTGAAGCTGGATGAAGTTCCTATTAAAGTAGTTCTGCACCATCTTGAGCGGATGGGAGCAATAAAAACGTATTTCAGGATTTTCAGGCGTGCATCGGTGAAGATGCTGAGTGGAGATGTAAAATCGTTGAAATACCCGCAAGAAGCAGAGAAGCTAATCAGGAATGAGTATTTTAGGGAGAATTCAAATAGATGGATGGATTTAGAGGTGCTGAGCAGGTCTGTTCAGATCTCAGTTCCGAGGATAAACAATGTATTACGTGAGTTGAAAATTGCAGGAGTAATAGAACTTGAAGAAAGGGATTTCTGCACGCCTGTCAAAGTCAATCCAGGTATAAAAGATGTTGACACGATTGAGCTGCTTGAGATTTTTTTTCGACTGGAAGAGAGCAGCATGAAAAAGATTGATAAGGTAGTCGAATATGTGGAGAGCGGAGAGTGCAAGAGGAAGTTCATTTTGAATTATTTTGGTGAGGATTATGAAGGGACGTGCAATGCGTGTAGCGTTTGCAATCCGTTATTACGAGGCATAGGAGAGGATACTGGAGCAAATGGTTTGGAATTCATGGCTGACGGCGTAACTGATTTGGGCACGCTGCCAGCCACTGATGAAACAGAGAAGGCGGAAAGTACCCGAATTGCATTCGATATTCTTGGGCTGGTAAAAAATCTCGATTTTCATGCTGGCAGGACATTCATAGCTGATGTATTGATTGGGTCGAAATCAAAACGGATAATAAATCAAAATCTACAAGAATCAAGGTACTATGGCGCTTTAAAAGATTACACCGCGGATGAAGTAAAATATATAGCAGACCAGTTAATAGAGAAGGGGTATTTGGAGAAAAGGCAGGGAGATTCACGTTTTCCTCGACCTGTATTGTATCTCACTGCTATGGCTGAGCGGGCATTGAGAGAGAAAGAGAAAGAGCATATAAAATTACGGCTGCCCATAAAAGCAAAAGAAGAAGTTGTAATAAGCGAAGGAAAGAGCTTAAAAGTGCTTGCCGATTTGAAGAAATGGCGCAGGGAGATTGCCTCAGAGAAAAATATTCCTCCCTATTGCGTTTTTCACGATAGCACGTTAACTGGTATAGCGAATCGGTTACCGAGGACAAAGGAGGAGCTGGAAGGGATTAAAGGTGTTGGTAGAAGGAAGATTGAGGATTATGGTGAGGAGATATTGCGGATAGTGAATGGAAGATAATATGCTCCTTATCTTCGTGATAAAGAGAAGGAGTTCTTCAATATAATTCTGTTAGATGGCAGGAATAAGGTGATTGATAATATAGAGCTGAGCAAAGGGAGTGTATCGGCGAGTGTGGTGGATGTGAAGGAGATAATAAAAGAGGCGACGAAGAAGGTGGCATCTGCTATTATTATGGCGCGTAATCACCCTTCCGGCGAGGCGGAACTTTCTAATGAGGATATAGAGATTACAAGGCGAGTGGTTGAAGCTTGCAGTTTAATGGGCATAAAAGTCTTAGACCATATTGTGATAGGGAAAAATAAAGAAGATTATGTGAGTTTTATGGATAATGGGTTGATAAAGGGTGTGTGAATAACTTAGTATTTTGAAAAATCTTACCAACTCTCTAGTTCTAACCCTTCTATTCTGTTAAAATGCGTGATATTCCTCGTAATTAATTTTTCATTGCTTGCCAGAGTTATGCTTGCTACAAAAATGACCATCAAAATTTTACCTCTCTCCTTGTAAACCTCTTCAATCTTATCCGCGAGTTCTTCAGGGAAATCTGTTGATTCTACGTATTTAACTTCTCCAAAACTTTATAGGTAGTTTCAGATAGTGTTATACTCTTGTGTGCCATGATAAAAGCTTACATTTAATTGTATTTAAAGCTTGTTTTATCTCATCTCACCCAATCACCCCGCCATAATACTTCCGCACCACGTTGTCAGCAAACTTTGCTTCGCTGCCCTCAACGGTTCTGACGATTTATTATAGACATTATCAATCTCAGAAGGATTATTAGCGTTCATACGGCTCAATGCCTTTCCTTTTTAACTAAATTATCAACTTGTCAAGTAAAAGAATACGAAGAACCTAAGTTTCAGACTTTATATACTCAATCCCCAGCACATCCATAATTTCCCTTTGCTCACGTGATGGAATGGACAATTTCGATGCTGTGATATCCCCCTCGGGATTAGTGACTACAACATACTTCACCTTGCTGAGTTGTTTCAGTGCGTGCTCGGCGCTTAGCTTCAATCCGCCTTTTTTGAGCATGTGTTCAAGTGCCTTCATCAACAAATACGAGAGATA
>JAODGF010000022.1:0-6042 GCA_025464645.1 Methanosarcinales archaeon | reverse complement strand
CCAATGCCTTATCGGTCTGAGTCCAATCGGCTGTTTAATCCTTTACTTTGCCCTGTACCTCAATATAGCGGCAACGCCACCGAATGCACGTTTTAATTGTGCACCCTCCTCAAAGTCCGTTGAGATAACTTCCACATCTGCTCCTATCTCCTCTGCAAGCTCCACCAAATCGCGCATGACCTCAGTATTGAGCTCCTCGGAGAACAAAAGTGTGCCAACGGCGCCAATTTCCAATTTCCTCCTCACTTCTTCTTCACCATATACTACCATTCTCTCGTCATTTGCCAATAGCTTCATGAACTGCACCATGAGCTTCTTCTCACTCATCAAATCCAGACCTTCAAGGACATCCTCCGCCTTATCAACGAGCTCATAAAGACCGGATTCATCTGTATAGGCTACATCAAAAGCTCCAAGAATCTTATTCTGGAGCTCGTAATGCAAGTAAGACCCTTTTATAAAATCTTCTTTCGTCGGACTCGGTCCTCCTATCAAAATGCCTCGCATGTCCTTGATTTGAAGTAAAATTCGTGTTGCATGTTCACCTATTCGCTTGTAAAAATCTTCTGTTGCAATCTCTCGCAACCGTTGAAATCGCGGTGCCGACTGCCCTCCTTTCCTTATCTTTCCCGGAACCGCGGAAGTCAAGTGCTTCATCGTCTCCACCACTTTTCCCGTTAAGATGCCTATCGTCGCTTCTCTTTTGTCAAGCACGATTAAACCATATTTTTCGTGCTCTTCCACCATCTCTTCCAGCGGCTCAAGGAAGAAGCTCGAATCGCAATGATAGATGTAAGACAGTATTTTCTCCGGTGGCTCCACGATGAAAGTTTCTATATCAGTCTTGTCTCCACCCTTCTCTACCGCACCGCAGAATATAACCAAACCATTTTCTCCTACCTGCACATACTTCAACTTGGATAAAATAGAATCTAAAGAACTTTGAACGTTGGTACGTGTGGATTTGCTTTTTATATTCATCGCTTGTCCATATTCCTCTCTGAGATGAGAAGTAACATCTGATATCTGCTTATCTGGCGGAATGTAAACTGATACAAGCTCTGTTCCTCTACCGCTCTTCTTTCTCAGCTCTTCCAATACCTTCCTGAATTCATATTTTTTTATTCGTTCCATTTTTTCTTTGATAAAACTTTCTTTTTTAAAGAAACTTTGATGCGAAGCGTTTTGATCAAACTTTTTCTAAAAGTTTGATGCGGCAACCGGGGTTCGAACCCGGGTTACAGGCTATTTCCCATCCTTCTCTTTTTGATCAAACTTTTTTTTAAAAAAAAAGTTTGTTGGGAAGCCCGTGTCCTACCGCTAGACTATTGCCGCTTTCGCTTTTTTATACAGCGACCCAAACTCCTCAAATTCTGACGCCAGTGAAGCAGCAGCGGACTTCACCGCCTCTATCGGGTCCCCTTCCCTCATCTTTACGTACAAAACAGGGTTGCTCATCAGCGTATGTTTGATGTTATAGGTTGCGATGTAAACTTTTTCATTCTCCAACAGCTTTGATGTGAGAGGAGCTAAAAGTGTATGGTCCTCTCCCTCTATCTCTATCTTCACCTCTTTCTCCTTCTTCTCCAGCACCTTTAGCTTCCTGTTCCCCTTTTCCATACTCATACTTACACCTAAATCAAGCCCTTGCCATAATCATCGGCTATTTTTCTCGTTTCTACCCTTTTACATCTCTCACATGTCAATACATTCCCTTTCCTCTTCAGATTCCCTTTGCACTTCATACACATCGCTTTTATCACGCCCAAATCCCGCTCTTCTGTGCTAAGTCTCAATGTCTTTGTGTCTATCACTTTCGCCTTTACCACATCAAGATAACCAAACTCCTGCTTCAATTCACTTACATACCCCTTTTTTACGTTTGATATATGAATAACCCCCTGAGTAGAGGCGGCAATTTCTCGCTCCTCCTTCCCTTTCACGCACGCTATACTCACAATAGCAACAGTGTCCTTTATATCCTCTATTCTGCCTATGACTACATCACCCTCTTCGAGCACTGGTGGTGTTCCCACGACAGGCAGGACATTTATGACCCTTCTATCACTTATGCTGACTTCCCCTATCTGGGAGGCATATAAATTCCCTGCTTCATCATATACGCCTCTTCCCAACATAAATTCCTCGGTAGTGCCCAAGAAATCCCCTGGAACCACAATTCCTTTGTCTTTCCCCATTTAAACTTACTCCCCCTGCTTTCGTCTTCCTCTTCTTTTCTCTCACTTTATTATTAGTTTGCTTTTTCTCTATTTATTATATTATTTATGCGTGTAATTGGAATAGACCCGGGAACTGCTCGCACAGGATGGGGTGTTGTTGAGTTCAACCACGGGATGTTAAAATCAATTGATTTTGGATATATAAAGACGACTCCGAGTCAACCAAAAGAAGGGAGATTAAAAAAGATATATGAAGATTTGCTTGCGGTGATAAAAGAGAAGATGCCTGATGACATGGCAATCGAGAAAATCTTTTTCAATATTAACGTGAAAACAGCGTTAAGCGTTGGTCAAGCACGTGGAGTTTGCCTTTTAGCTGCGGCTATCGCCGACATACCAGCATATGAATATAACACTTCAGAAGTGAAAAGTATTATAACCGGATATGGTAGAGCAACGAAGAGCGAAGTGGCGAGCAAAGTGAAGGAGCTACTTCAGTTGGAGGAAACGCCAAAGCCCGATGATGTCACCGATGCCCTTGCTATCGCAGCTACTCATATACTTCTGCAAGGTACTTGTAAAAACCGGGATTAAAAAGAGCTTTTTAGAATAAAAGCATCAACAATAATGTAAAGCCAATAAACCAGCAGAAGAGAGTCATAAACGAGATGTAAATCCAATCTTTTGCTCCTTTTATGCTTGTATGTAAGAGAGGATACACGAATTTCTGCACCAGGATCAGAAGTATGGCGATGAGCAACCAGTCTTCCGATGTGGGAGGCAAGTAAATATTTAGCTTTTCCGCTTTTTCCCTGATAAAGTATGTGTTTTTATTTTCTTCATCATTTATCAGCCATTTGTCATTGCTCCCCTTCGTGATGGAGACATTGTCAGAAAGTGGGCTGCCCTTTGTTTCAAACATATCTAACAAGTTTTCTGGAATGGTACCGTTATCCAGGTCTTTTTGTAAACCCCCGTTCGTAGTAACTAAATACGGGGTGTAAACAAATATTAAAAAGCATATAATGCCCGCGAGAACGCCAAATAGAAGCGGGGTTAGCGTCTTTTTTAACCCTTCTGCATATTCTGCTTTCTCCTTCTCTTTTTTATCCCTCGCTTTTTTATCGTTCTCCATGGGCTTCATCAACTCAATTTAACTTAATATATCCGCTATATAAAAGAATCTGCTCAAGAATCGGTGAATTTTGAAAGTTTTTCTTTTAGCAGTTTTTCTTTTTTCTAAAAAGAAAAAGTGTGTCCACAAGATTTTGCGCGATTGCGGCTTGTTCACTCCAAAAAGGAAATACACGGATGGTGGAATGGCATAGAGCCTCATGGAAACAGAGAGTGTACCTCGGAGAGACTGCTGATAAACCCCTACAATGGGTGCAGCCATGATTGCTTCTTTTGCTACGCACATGCATTCCCGGGATATTTCGACTTATTTCGTAAGCGTGGCGTGATTACCGTGTTCGAGGACTTTGATAGGGTCGTAGCAAAGCAACTGGACTCGATAAGAGTCGCGAGCTGTGGCTATTTGTCCCCTGTGACCGACCCCTTTCAGCCGATAAACGAGCGGTATCAACTTACAGAGAAAATCATGGCTGCATTTGTGCGTCGGAACATTCCGGTAGAGGTGGTAACAAAGGGTGTGATAAGCGATAAGGCGATGAGGTTGCTTGCAGAGCAGGAGCATTCCTTCGGGCAGGTCAGCATTTTAACTCTGGATGAAGATAAGAGGGGAAGAATGATGTCAGGAGGTGCGAGTACCGAGGAGCTAATAAGAAACATAGAGCGGCTTTCCAATCGTGGCATTTTCGCTGTTTGTCGGATAGACCCTATTTTGCCGTTTATAACAAGTCAGAAAGAGGAACTTGAAGCATTGGTCAAAGCGGTGGTTGATGCTGGTGCATCGCATGTAATAGCAAGTTGCCTGGACATACCGAAGACGATGGAGCACGAGATTTACGAGCATATAGAGCATGAGTTCGGGAAAGAGACAAGGAAGAAATACGAGGGATTGTACGTGGAGGAGATGAGTGGCAGGAAGCATGCGCGGATAGAATACAGGCGAAAGCTGTTCAAAATGGTTAAAGAGATTTGCGATAAAAAGGGAGTGACGATGAGTTTATGTATGGAATTTGAGCAGGTAAGGTTACAAAAAGGGCATGAATCGCCATCTAAATTTAAATTTAGAGGGCTTAACCGGGAGTTTATGACTTCCAGAAACTGCGAAGGGATAGATATACCCATTTATGTCAGGCGGGAGGAGATTTTTTCGCCTGTTGAAGGCTGCGATGGTAATTGCCTGAGGTGTTATCATCTTGGTAAGAGAAGGGGAAGAGAAAAAGAAAGGAATAAATGCGGGATAGAAGACCTTGGAAAGGCAGGTGCATGGAAGTTGAAAGACTATAAGAGATGGAGTAAAATTGTGGGAGGGAAGAGTTTCATAAAGCCCCGGGAGGGATTTGAACCCTCGACCTGCTGATTACAAGTCAGCCGCTCATCCAGGCTAAGCTACCGAGGCTTTTTTTTCAATATTTAATTTAGTTTTTGCAAAAATATTCTGTTCAAGAAAAAGGTTTATGTCATCCCTATTATACCTCCCGCAATAAACTCTATCGCGATTGCCGCTACTATTATCCCCATTACACGGCTTAACACTTCTGACCCTACTTTTCCCAATATCTGATATATCCTTTCTGATTGCCCCAATACCAGCCTTGTTGCGATGACCGCAGCGAAAATAGCAAAAAGAACCACAAAAGCACCCCAGGATTGTATTATCACCATGACCGCCGTTATAGCACCTGGACCGGCGAGCAAAGGAGTTCCCAACGGAACTGCTCCTACTCCCGCTCCTGATTCGCCGCCGGCTATATATTTGTGCTCACCTCTTAAAAGGTCAAGGGAGAAGAACAAAAGGAGGATGCCGCCCGCTATCATAAAGCTATAAGTGGTTATGCCCAGCATATATAGAATAATCTTTCCCAGAAAGGCAAACAAGAGGAGGAGAATCGTAGCAACCAGAACCGCATAATTAAGCTCCTTTTTCCTTCCACTTTCACTCATACCTTTTGTTAACGCCATAAATATGGGAATATTACCCGAAGGGTCCATTATCACGAATAGCATAATAAATGCTTTCACCAACAGCACTCCAGAAAACAGATTTATATCCATAATATCTTTTGTTGTATTTTATATTATTTGCTTGTGTCTTTTTATTTCAACCAATGGAAAGAGAAGAGATATGGACTGAGAAATACAGACCGAGGAAGTTGGAAGATGTGGCAGGGCAGAATGCCATAATAAATAACCTTCAGTCTTATGTTAAGAGAAGAAACTTACCTCACCTCATCTTTTCCGGACCCGCCGGAGTGGGTAAAACAGCCGCTGCTGTTGCTATGGCGCGCGAACTCTATGGCGATACATGGGCAGAGAACTTTACTGAGCTTAATGCGAGTGACGAAAGGGGGATAGAAGTGGTTCGCAACCAGATAAAGAACTTTGCAAGAACCATGCCCATTGGTAATGCTGCATTCAAAATCATCTTCCTCGACGAGGCAGATGCTTTGACTGATGCAGCACAGTCTGCACTGAGAAGGACAATGGAGCGATATTCGGGTACCTGTCGGTTTATACTTAGTTGTAACTACTCATCCAAAATAATAGAACCCATACAATCAAGATGTTCAGTGTACAGATTCAAATTACTATCTTACGATGCAATCGCATCTCGTATAAAGTATATCGCGGATATGGAGGGCTTGAAGTTGACAGAAGAAGCCATAGAAGCAATAAACTATGTTTCGATGGGCGATATGCGAAGAGCAGTAAACGCATTGCAAAGTGCTGCGGT